>NZ_JAYGHM010000010.1:0-4094 GCF_034931125.1 Rivularia sp. UHCC 0363
GCTATGTTTTTGTGGTATCTATTACCGATTACCAATTACCCATTACCGATTACCGATTCTTAATTCCTAAGATGCTTGTTTGTGTCCCAGTTTAAGGAAAATGCTTTCTAAATCTTCTTGAGTACAGTGAAATTCGGTTAAAGGAATTCCAGCAGTGACAAGAGAACGCAATAAATTGGCTGAGTCTTCTTGTTCTCCAGAAAAATTGATTTTGACGCTATTTTGATTTCCTAATATCTCCCAGTGTTCCACTAAAGGATTATTTTTTAGTTCGCTTAATAGCACTTCTTGTTTTCCTAAAGTCGAAATAACTATCTGGTGGGTAGCACAACTTTTGTAAAGTTCTTGCAGCGAAGTACTTTCGACTAAAAAGCCGAGTTCCATAATTCCTACCGAGGTACATAGCTCGGCTAAATCGCTCAAAACATGGGAGGAAATCAAGATTGTCATTCCTGCTTCTTGCAATACTTTGATGATTTCCCGGAACTGCATCCGAGCAATGGGATCGAGTCCGGAAACTGGTTCATCGAGCAGCAGTATAATCGGTTCGTGAATAATGGTTCGAGCCAAACACAAACGCTGTTTCATACCTCTTGATAGAGTAGAAATTAAGCTGTTGCGTTTATTTTCTAATTGGATGAGTTGTAAAACTTCGTGCAACCTTTTGCTGCGGTGAGGTTCTCGTAAAAGATATAACCTCGCGAAATAATCCAGGTAATCCCAAACCGTTAATTCTTGGTATAAGGGATAATCATCAGGTAAATAGCCCAAACGACGCTTCAGAGTTGGATTCGTTTTATCCCTACATAGGCGATCGCCATTCAGATAAATTTCCCCTGCGGTTGGTTCTTCTGCTGCTGCTAACATCCGAATTAGCGATGTTTTCCCCGCACCATTAGGTCCTATAAGTCCGTAAACTTCTCCTTCACCGATTTCTAAATCAATATTGTTAACGGCTATATGCTTGTCAAACTGTTTGTATAGTCCACTGGTACGAATGGCTAATTCTTTTACCATTATTTTTTAGGTAAGTTTTCTGTTTTCGACTAACTTAACTTTCCTCTACAGCCTGTACCTGAGTAATTTCCAGCATTAAGAATTATATTTACTAAAACTTGATATTTTAGATAAAATTACTCATTAATCTCTTAATAATTAGCTTTTATTGTTAAATTTCCATCTATACCGTTTTTCACTTGGGTGCAATACATACCGAACCTCACCCTACTCCCCTCCCCTCTCCTCACTCCCTACTCCCTTGTTCTACTTAAAAAGGACAATAACACCCTACAAATAAGTACCCTTGCCCGGTATGATATTAAATCTGCCCTAATTATAAAAATCTAAAAAAATCATTTAAAACCACTATGACCCAGAACTACCGCATCACCCTACTTCCCGGCGATGGTATTGGACCCGAAATCATGGCAGTAACGGTAGATGTACTTAAAGTCGTAGGAAAAAAGTTTGATATCCAGTTTGAGTTTCAAGAAGCCTTAATTGGTGGTGCTGCGATCGATCAGACGGATGAACCTTTACCGGAAGCTACATTAAAAAGCTGTAGAGATAGCGATGCTGTTTTACTAGCTGCGATCGGTGGTTACAAATGGGATGAGTTACCGTCTAATAAACGTCCCGAAGCCGGTTTGTTGGGATTGCGTGCTGGTTTGGAATTATTTGCTAATTTACGTCCGGCAAAAATTATACCCCAGTTAATTGACGCTTCAACTTTGAAAAAAGAAGTTGTGGAAGGCGTTGATATTATGGTAGTACGCGAACTAACTGGTGGAATTTACTTTGGTAAACCTAAAGGCATTTTTGATACGGAAACCGGCGAAAAGCGGGGAATAAATACAATGGTGTATAGTGAGGCGGAAATCGAGCGCATTGGTAAAGTCGCTTTTGAAACAGCCCGCAAACGTGGAGGTAAACTCTGTTCTGTAGACAAAGCCAATGTTTTAGAAGTATCTCAACTGTGGCGCAGTACAATTACTAAACTTGCACAAGAATACCCCGATATAGAATTATCTCATCTTTATGTAGATAATGCTGCCATGCAGTTGGTTCGCGCTCCCAAACAGTTTGATACTATCGTCACCGGCAATTTATTCGGCGATATTCTTTCCGATGCCGCAGCCATGCTTACCGGCAGTATAGGTATGTTACCATCTGCTAGTCTAGGAGCAAATGCACCGGGAGTATTTGAACCAGTCCACGGCTCAGCCCCCGATATCGCTGGACTTGACAAAGCCAATCCCCTAGCACAAATTCTCAGTGCAGCAATGATGCTACGCTACGGTTTAAACCAAGCTGATGCAGCCGACTACATTGAAAAAACAGTGTTTCAAGTCTTACAAAATGGTTTCCGTACAGGAGATATAATGTCCGCAGGAATGAATCAAATAGGTTGCCAAGCTATGGGTGAAGTCATGATTCAAACTTTAGATAAATAATTAGATAAATTATTAGAGAAATAATTACTTTTAATTAATTTTCTAATTCTCGCCAAAGATTTTAACTTCCATTGTTGAAATCGGATAAACTTAATTGCAAACCTAGTCAAACAACAGAAGTAATACGTGTACGCATTACGACAAGGACAGGAAAATTTTACGAACCCCGCGACGCAATCTCCGTTGATTGACTCTTCTCTAATCAGGTCTGCGGGTCAAATATACTATACCTACTGTGAAGTTCATCCAGAAATCGTTGGACAAGCTTCAGGAGTAGCCATAAATCGCAGTAATCATCGAGGAAAGGTAATTTTTACCCCTCAGCCAGTTCTTTTACCACAAGAGTGTTTTGTTCCGTTAAATCAAATCGAATCTCATATGTATTGACATCCTCCCCACCCTATAGAACCCATTTGGTATCTTTTATTGAAATGCAAAGGCTTCAGCAAAGCCGTTTTAAGCAGCTTAGCAACTATAAGGGTTCAGGAGACCGAAGAATCATGATAAATGGCTGCCACAACCATGAAATCCAGATGGATATTGGACTTGTAAGTTAAGACATAGACCCCAAATGGGTTCTATAGGAGTGAGGAGTGAGGAGTTAAGAATTATTTGTCCCCTTGTCACCTTGTCCCCTTGTCTCCCCCATCCCCTTGTCCCTATTTTAGGTCAGCACAATCAGGGTAATTACGAATTACGAATTACGAATTACGAATTACTTTGGGTAGATGACTTTGGGATAACTTGATGGATCAGTGGATTTTCGTACCGACAAGTTTAATTGTTTTTGTGTTGGGTGCATCTATTGGTAGCTTTATTAATGTTGTAGTTTATCGGCTACCTGCGGGTTTGTCGATTCTTTATCCTCCTTCACGGTGTCCCCGTTGTTTAAATGGTCTGAAAGCTTACGATAACGTTCCTGTGTTGGGTTGGTTGTGGTTGCGGGGTCGTTGTCGTTACTGTAAAACTCGCATTTCTCCTCGCTACCCAATTGTAGAAGCAGCGACGGGGTTAACATTTGTACTAGTTTTTCTCATATTCCAATTTTCGCCACTGACAATAGGTTATTGGCTGTTTTGTAGTTGGTTATTAGCGCTATCGATAATTGATATAGATACAATGACTTTACCCAGCGAACTAACTAAATCTGGATTAGTGCTAGGTATTTTGTTTCAAATGATATTAGGATTTATACCTTATAGCTGGTCGGGATTAGTAAACCAGATGATGGTAGCGATCGCAGCAGCAGTATTAGGATTATGGCTGTTTGATGGAATTGCTCGTATTGGTACAATTGTTTTCCGTAAAGATGCAATGGGTGCGGGAGATGCGAAATTAGCAGCAATGATGGGAGCTTGGTTGGGCTGGAAATATTTACTTTTAGCGAGCTTTATTGCTTGTATTGCGGGGGTTGTTGTCGAAGGTAGCAATATTGTATTCGTACCAAAAAAATCAATCCGAAATCAACCTTTTCCTTTCGGTCCCTATTTAGCTTTAGGTTCTGCGATCGCGCTTTTTAGTGGTGAAGCGATTTTATCCACTTATTTACGATTCTTTTTTCCAGGAAACTGAGGGGAGATGGGGAGATGGGGAGATGGGGAGATGGGGAGATGGGGGGATGGGGGGATGGGGAGATGGGGG
>NZ_JAYGHM010000010.1:4255-69091 GCF_034931125.1 Rivularia sp. UHCC 0363
TAACTGTGATTGGACGTATTTACAACAAGTATCAAGTATTGCATTGTCCGTTTTGGACTGCATTGCTGTTGAAGGAAGGATACAAAAGAAAGTCTAAGACTTGAATTGGTTTAGATATTTTCGTTAAGCTGAAAAGCAAAGATGCTTTCATATTGCCTCCATTGCTTAGAAAAAATTAAGGAATAAATTTTCTGTCTGCTGTAATGTGTTATAGATTTATAACATTTGCATCAAAGACAAGAAACCGAATTCCTGTATTCTTGATTAAATTTGACATACAATCCACTTGCATAAGATACAAATGGCGAACAACGACGAAACACGCGGTTTTAAATCTTTATTTGATTGGTTTGCAAACAGACGTAAAACGGGTTCTATCAGTATTGAGCGTCAAGAACGTGACATCGCTGATGGATTGTGGCACAAATGCACTAAGTGTAGTGTATTGGCGTATACAAAAGACCTGAAAGCGAATCAGATGGTTTGCACTGAATGCGGACATCATAATCGAGTTGATAGCGATGAACGCATCCGTCAACTGATTGATTCTAATAGCTGGACTCCGATGGATGAGCATTTGCTTCCTGCTGACCCCTTACAATTTCGCGATCGCAAACCCTATAGCGATCGATTGCGGGATATGCAGGAAAAAACTGGTTTAACGGATGCTGTAAGAACGGGTTTGGGGGAAATAAATGGTTTACCTGTTGCTCTAGGTGTAATGGACTTCCGGTTCATTGGTGCTAGCATGGGTTCCGTTGTCGGGGAAAAGCTGACACGAATGATCGAACAAGCTACACAACGACGCTATCCTGTAATAATTATCTGTACTTCTGGTGGAGCTAGAATGCAGGAAGGACTGCTTTCTTTGATGCAGATGGCAAAAGTATCGGGAGCGTTGGAACGTCATCGACGACAAAGACTTTTATATATTCCTGTTTTGACTAACCCTACAACTGGTGGGGTAACTGCAAGTTTTGCGATGTTGGGCGATATAATTTTGGCAGAGCCGAAAGCAACTATTGGTTTTGCTGGTAGAAGAGTAATTGAACAAACCCTGCGAGAAAAGTTACCAGAAGACTTTCAAAGTGCAGAAGATTTACTAAAACACGGTTTTGTAGATGAAATTGTACCCCGTACTCAGTTAAAGAAAATGTTGATACAACTGATTACTTTACATCAACCACCCGCAATTAAAGCTCAAAATAATTTACTCGTGTGGGAGACAACCACAAGAAACTTTAGTCATACTGCTGTCAATGAACAATGAATAGTTATCAATGAATAATTGACACGATTGTTTAGATTAATTTGGAGATGTTAAGGGAGTGGGAGCGTCTCGCTCCCTACTAAGTAATAAGCGAGCTAAACGGTTCACGCTACGATTAACTTACAGAAGCTCTTCCTTTTTTCTCCGATGCAAAGAGTCCACATTCAGCACCCTAACTGTCACACATCAGCAGAATAGGAATCAAGTAGTACATAAAGCCACAAACAAAGATAACCCTTTCCAATACAACCATATAACTGATGATAAGCGGGGAAAACCTTTACGTCTTCGTTTACACCGGATATAGTGTGATTTTACAGATAGTCAAACATATGGATAGATAGTTTCTTGGTATAGGGGTATTTGCATTAACTTCTTATTTTCAATTTTCTGCCTTTGCCGCTCCTACATCGGAACAATACACGCAGCGCAGGGTGATTCAAAATGTTTATGGTGCGGCATTTACAGCAACGGGAAGTGTTAACGATTTGTATAGCAATTCATCTATAGCACGAACTTTAAACAAAACATTGTGGTTAACATTTCCACCACAACCGTCTAACCCAGCAGCTAACGAATGGGTTGAGATTGGCGGAACAAAAGGAAACACATCGGTAAATATTGCTCAAGTTAACCCGCAGTTACCCGGGGAACAAACATATTACGAAGGGCATTATTTCACCTATCAAAGATTTGATACTCAACTAAATAGAAACTATTATGAAGGTCGAATCGGTGCTGCAAACGGCGTACCATCAGGCGAGCATCGATACAAATTGCAACGGGATTTCTCATCTAATAATAAATGGTGTAGCTATGTGAATAACATCGCTGCATACTGCATTACTATAGGTGGTGCTGGTTCCTACAATTCAGCATTCGCAATGACAATCGGCATTGAATCTCAAGATACCTTGCACGGATTCAAAAACAGCACTGGCGGATATAGTATTTGGCATTACCCGACTACAGCCAGCGGATTTCAACTATTTGCAGGGAATATGGCTAATGCTGATAATAACAATCGCGGTTGGTATTCTAACTGGTTTCCTCCCCAAAACGGGAACAATGCAATCGCATTCTATAATCAATAAAAATTATACCCAAATATACAGAATTATGAGAAAGTCTTTAATCGCTTCCGGAATTGGTTTACTTGTGATCGCTAGCGTTGCTACGATTGCTATCGCAGAGCAAAAAGAGCCGAAACAAAACCCTCGTCCCGAATGGGCAAATAAAAAAGCGGAGATAGAAGTCGTTTCGACACCCACTGATAATTATCTTTACCCCGATAACAGTTCAAAAACCGAGCGTCAACTGATAAAGAAAAACGACATTATCAAGGGTAAACTCAGAGATGACTTAATTTTAAAAGGGATGAAATTAGTTAAATACTCTGATTTTATCGATAGTTTAAAATCTAATAACGGCGATATTATACAAGATATGCAAATCCATCCTAGTAGATTGGTATGGGTAGCCGATATAGAAGCGCCAAAAGGTATTGAGGTTCCTCAGAAAAACAGTGAGCGAGTCAAGTTTAAAAAATCTAAAATCGCTGTAGTTTTTGATGCGGAAACTGGCGAAAAATTCGGAACTAGCGTAGTCGAAACACCTTAATAGGACTTAGCAAAAAGGCATATTTTCTTATAGAGTGCTGTGACACAATGATAGATTTTTAACGTAGTATAATGGCTTTGTGTCACGCACCAACAAGAGTATTGTGACAATTGCGGTCATTCCTACTTAAAATTGAATTGTGCTTAATGAAAATACATTTTTACTGTAAAAATTGTGAAATGAGTCAAAGATAGAAAAGAACTAAAAAATTAGTTTTACGTTAATATCGCATTCATTGATAATTGATTATTGTTAATTGATAATTGCCCGTAAACCCTGAAACATCTTGGTTAAAGATTGTCTCCGGGCTTCTTGAACAAATAAGAGTGGCACAAGAGCGATTAATCGGAAGCCTACAGAAATTAAAAATAAACCAGATAAACCCCCGAAAAAAGCATTTTCTGCCAGAAAACCGCCGATTGTGGTGCCAATTGCGCCACTAGCACCAGCGACAGCAGCCGCGATCGCAAAGTAAGATGACTGCATTCTGACTGGTGCGATCGCAAGTTGCATATTATTGCTACATAACTCAATCGCGGCGCTACTACCTCCAATCAGGATATGCACTAAAGGCAACCACAACCAAATACTCAAAGAATCTACACCAATTCCCACCCACAAAACGGGAATTATTGCAACTAATATTCCTACTAAAAATAATATAGTCCGATTTCCTACTTTATCCGCTAATTTACCCCAAAGAATCAGCATCAACATCCCAGCACCGGCTTGAAAACTGCCGTAAATAGTCACCCAACTCACATCTATATGTAAGGTGTGCAGCATATAAAGATTAAAGAAAGGAGCGCTAAGATTAAAGGAAAACATCCACAAACCAAAGTAAGCCAAGAATATTAAAAAGTTAGAATCTTTCCAAATACTTGGAGATGAATTAAAGTTTGGATTTGTTTGATTTGTAATTGTCGCTTTTTCTGAGTTATTTGAATTTAAATCTTGATTTTTATCTTGATTTTGACTAAAAATTTTTACTTCTGAATAATTATGATGGGGATTAATATCGGCTTTAAAAAACTGACAAGCAAGACTTGCTGCACCAGCAATTAACCCAATCAGTAAAACTAATCCGTAACCTTGTATGTGTCCACCGGGATAAAAACTTACAGCTAAACCAGCTAAAGGTACGTAAAGCAATCTAGTAAAGCTAGAAATACTATTGCGAATACCAAAATATCTTCCTCGTAACTGTCGGGGAACCAACATTGCCATCCAACTCAGCCAAGATGCACTTCCTAAAGCTGAAAATACGTTACTCGCTAAAATAATCAGCAGCGTTAAAACAACCAACTGATGGTTATTAAAATCGAATTTACCCCAACCTAGCATTGCGATCGCGATCGCCAAAATTAACCACACCAATCTACCAATACCACAAGTCCAAAGACAGTAGCTATGACGGCTTTCGCTACGTTCGGAAAAATAAGCACCTAAAGGTTGTAATAGATTCACCAGCATCGGAATAGAGCAAAGCATCCCAATCTGTACCGAAGTTGCACCCAACTCGATTAAAAAATTACTTAACAGAATTCCCGTAGTCGTAATATCAAAGACTGATGCAAACATCCCATCCGCAGTAGAGGCTTTTAAACTTCTACGAATATCATCTTTAGAAATTCTCTGGGGTTGAGGTTCTTGCTTTGGACTAACGAGTACTGACGGTAACACAGCACTCAGGGTATTTTGTGTAACTTCAAAAAATTCTGCGTTCACCTGAACAGATTGCATTAGCTACCCTTCGGGATAATTTTTTGTTAACTTAATCAACTGTTATTTAAATGTTTTGATCGGTCGAAATGACAATCTTTTATTGATATTACCTTGAATATCTTAATAAAAATACATATAAATATAAAATAAAAATACCATTATTAATAATTTTGTTTAATATTATAAGGGTCTTTGACGATAAAATCTTCACTAAGTAGTGCTTTCACCAAATATTTTTTATATCAAAAGTCATAAATATTAAATAAATCTAAAGTATGTTTACAAAGAATTGTAAAGCTGGTATTTTACTAAGCTCGTTAAATATGGAACTATCGCAGGACAATATATTTAGTCTTGATAGCCAACCTGTAGGAAATGGCTAAAGCTATGGTTATGAAAAGAAAACTGTTGCGTTTTTTAGGAATCTTAGTGGCATTTATCTTGCTGATAGTTGGTTTTCATAATCTATTCTTATCAAATACTTCTGCATCATCAGATATAGTTACTATCAAACTCAGCGGTTGGGGAGCTAGTTCGGTCGAGCAAAAGCTATTAAAACAGTTATTGCAGGATTTTGAACTAGAACATCCGAGTATAAAAGTCAAATATGAGGTGATCAACGACCAATATATGGATGTAATTAAAACTCGTTTAATTGGGGAAGCAGCACCTGATATATTTTATCTAGATGCTTTGGAAGCTCCTTTTTTGATGAGTCAAAATGTTCTCGAACCATTAAATAAATATATAAATACTGAATTTGATTTAGATGATTTTGAAGAAACCTTATTAAACAGCTTTAAAGACGAAAACCAAATTTATGGTTTACCAAAAGATTACTCAACTCTAGCTCTATTTTATAATAAACAAGCCTTTAGTAAAAAAGATTTAGTTAATCCTCCCGTTACCTGGGAAGAATTACGTACTTACTCGCAGAAATTAACAGAAGATAGTAATAAAGATGGCAGAATAGATCGATATGGATTTGGAGAAATCCTAGAATTAGCGCGACAAACTTATAAAATCAAAGCTTTCAACGGTCAAATTGTGGATCGAAATGGTTATGCAACCTTTGCTTCCTCCGAAGCTTTGCAAGGATTACAACTAGCTGTAGAACAATATCAAAAAGATAGAACTTCCGCACAAAAAACAGATGTCGGAACAAATTCCGGTAGCGAAATGTTTGCTCAAGGTAAAGTAGCAATGGTGATTGAAGGTAACTGGACGATTCCTTATTTAAAAGAAACTTTTCCTAACCTAGAATTTGGTACAGCAGAAGTGCCGACTATAAATGATAAAAAAGGCACAATGGTGTTTACCGTTGCTTATGTGATGAATCAAAAAGCAGAACATAAACCCGAAGCTTGGGAATTAATTTCTTATCTTACAGGTAAACAAGGTATGGAAAAATGGACTCAAACGGGTTTTGCTTTACCAACGAGAAAATCGGTTGCTGAGAAATTGGATTATAAGGAAGATAATTTGCGCTCGGCATTTTTAGCGGGAATAAATTACGCTACTCCTTGGCAAATTGGCAAATATCCCACACTAATTATTAATAACTTTGAAAATCAATTTACGAGCGCTATATTAGGACAGCAACCGTTAAAACAAGCGATGCAAAAAGCGCAGATAGAAGCGAATAGACAAATTAAAGTGATGGAATATTAATAGTCCCAGGATTCTATATCTCATATACGCATTTATACGGTGAAAAGATAAGTGAATTAAATGGGTAACATAACATATACGATTATTTCTGATTTGCAATGTTATCCGATATTGATTTGATTCGAGAGTTTATTAAGCTATCTATACAGAAAAAGCAAGTTTTATTAGCAAACTTAACATTTCAGGGTGAAACAATTTATAAAAATAATCAACTTACAGCGAAAAAAGAAGGAGTAATTGCTACTACAAAACTAGATACATTAAATGCATTTTCAGTTAAATATGATTCAACTCACTGGCAATTAATCAGTCAAGTCTTAGCTGAATACAACTTCCTTCTGATGGGAGAAATAGATAATCGTGGCTTTTATCAATATGAATATTGTCAAATTCCCCAAGGTTATCAAATGCATTGCGAAAAAGCAGCTATTTTGTGGAGAACTTGGTGGAAATATCGTCAGCGTGTTCAAGGTAGAGTTATTCAGTTAGAACTTCTGATCCGCATCAGAAATACATGGTACCCCATTAGAGGTTTAGCAATTAGCGATGGTATTATATATCTCGAAACATTAGGAAGTGAGATTGCACTTAATTTAGAAGATACAGTGATTTGGTTGAGCAAAATCAAGGAGAAATTGGAAAGTTAATTGTTGATAGGAGGATATTTTCAGAGTTAAATCGGCAGTTAAAACCGCGACTACACAAACGAAACCCACCTGGGTGGTCTATTTTAATTAAAACAACTTCCCTACCTCTAATAATTTTAGTAAGATTATATTTTAATTTTAAACTAGGTAAGCTGTTACGCATTTAATTTGTATAATACTAGCGAGCAAGATGCATGTCCTTACGGACACGCTGCGCTACCGCACTACAATATTTTCAGGTTTTCCTGTTATACAATTTAGCTGCACATCAGCTTATAAGCGATGGTAAAAGTGCAAGATGTAGCAGATTATTTTATTTGATTGGCAAATGAAAGTGGTTCATTTATAAGTAATCTTAAGCTGCAAAAGTTGCTTTATTACGCTCAAGCTTGGTATTTAGCAATTAATGGTCAGCCTTTATTTGATGAAGACTTTGAAGCCTGGGTACACGGATCAATTATTCCTGACTTGTATCAAAAGCATAAATAATTTAACCGGCTACTTATTGTCAAAGAAATAAACTATCAACAGTATTACGGTTCGCGTGTCAAAGAAGAAGCTTAGAAAAACATTAGATAGAAGAAAACAACTTCCCAACTTCCATTAAATCAACATTCCCACCACTAATAATTACCCCAACTCTCGCACCTGGAACCTTCACTACACCTTCCAATAATGCTGTTGCGGCTAATACTCCCGTAGGTTCAACTACAATTTTCAACCTTTCCCAAATAAAGAACATGGTGCGAATTATTGCTTCTTCGGATACCGTCACCATATCATCAACGTATTCTAACACCAAGGGAAAAGTTATCTTACCCAAACTTGCTGTTCTCGCACCATCAGCAATCGTATCGGGATTATTGACAAATTGCAGAGTTTTTGATTTAAACGAGCGAGTCGCATCATCAGCCGCTGCGGGTTCCACTCCGATAACGCGACAATTTGGTAAAAGTGATTTAGTGGCGATCGCGCAACCAGAAATTAGCCCTCCACCACCACAGCAAACCAATAGTAAATCTAATTCACCAACTTCTTGAATTAGTTCTAAAGCAGTTGTTCCTTGTCCCGCAATTATGTGAGGATGGTCGAAAGGAGGAATAATTGTTAAACCTTTTTCATCGGCTAATTTTTGCGCTAATTCTTCTCTAGAAATTTGTTTTTGGTTATACAAAATAACTTCTGCACCATAACCGCGAGTTGCCGTTTGTTTTACTATGGGGGCATTTTCTGGCATCACAATTGTAGTGGGAATATTGAGCAAATTTCCTGCAAGTGCAATTCCCTGAGCGTGATTTCCCGATGAAAAAGTCAGCACACCTTTTTGTTTTTGTGGCTCCGATACTTGTGACAGCGCGTTATATGCACCGCGAAATTTAAAAGAACCAGTACGCTGAAAGTTTTCGCACTTAAAAAATACTTCGCTGTTGGTAATTTGGTTGACTGTTGTAGAAGTTAAAACCGGGGTGCGATGAGCAATCCCATCAAGACATTTGGCTGCTGCTTGGATATCAGCTATTTCGATTAACTTATTTTGAGAAACCACAGAAATTTATTCATAAATACGGGGGTTGTTGCAGAGTAAAGAGATTTCAGGACTTACGCAATTGTCACAAGTCGAAGGTTGGTGCGTGACACGAAAACCTCATTATTACGTTAAAAATTAGTCAAAGTGTCACAGCACCCTACAAGAAAATATGCTAGTTGAGGAACGTGATCGCAAAAGTAGCTGCTATCAATCCCCAAGCATCTTGCTGTTATTCGGTTTCTCGAATCTAAGTCTCAATATCATATCACTAATTGATAAAAATTTACGTCCCGGTTGTAAATGCGCTGTCTTCTGTCGAATTACATCAGCACCGACGTATTTATACACTTTTCAAAGTTTTTTTGTAAATCTTGAAATACTAAGATAAAGACAGTGCGTTGCGCTTTACCACAACACACCCTCTATTCCCTATTCCCTATTCCCTTCATTAACTTTTTCCCGTTCCACAGCTTCCATCAAAGAACGCACCTGCATAGTTCCTTCGGAAGGCTCAAATTTCAAAGGAAACTTACCTTTAGCCATCATTTTTAAACCAAGAGGAGCAATACTTAATAAACCTTTAATATCTTTAAAGTAATTACCCACAACCTGTAAACCAAATTGTCTCTCATCAATCCAACCACCTTCTTTTACCAACTCAATCAATACCTTGCGGTGACGAATCGAACGACTATCGCTTGCTTGTTTGGTTTCCAGAAGAGACTGCTTAATTTTGCTAATTTGATCCAAAGGTGCGACACCCATCGGACAAACGGTATTGCAGTAATAACAACGAGTACAGCCCCAAACTCCCTTAGTCCCTTCGTTGTATTGTTCTAGACGACTTTGGGCTTCATCGTCGCGCTTATCTTCCACCATCCGATAAGCTTTCGCAAGTGCATGGGGACCGACAAAATCTGGATTTACCTCCAATGCATTGCACTCGGAGTAGCAAGCACCACACATAATACAATTACCAGTTTCCTCAAGCTGCTCTCTTTCTTCTGGTGTTTGTAAAAACTCTCGCTCCGGTACTTTTCTTGCAGCAGTGCTGACATAAGGAGAAACAGTTTCTAAGCTATTCCAGAAACCCTTCATATCAACAATCAAATCTTTTAGTACAGGCATATTACCTAACGGTGCGATCGCAATTTCAGGAATAGAATTTGCCCCATTTTTGTTGGAATCTTGAAGAGCAAATCTAGCAATTTCGCTGCCAATATTTTCTTTACAAGCTAAAGCAGAACGTCCATTAATCCTGATAGCACAGCTACCACAAATTGTATTGCGGCAATTTTTGCGAAATGCTAAAGTCCCATCTTGCTCCCATTTAATCCGATTAAGACAATCAAGGATTGTATTACCCTCTTCTACATCTAAAAGATAAGTTTGTACGGTAGGAGATACATTTTGATTTTGGCGAATAACTTTAAAATTAACTTGCATTTTACCTTGTGTCCCGACTTTAACAGTTTGTGCTTGCCCATCGAAGCAAATTATTTTTAATCCAGCATTTTACAACAAGCAGGGGCTATCCCCTTGTTGCCCCAATTTAAACAACTATTTAACAATGACCAATTATATTCATAGAATCTTAACTATGGTATGAAGGGTAACTGTAAAAATTACGCGATCAAACGGCTAATAGCTTCCAATGTCAACCATCGCAAAAAAAAATATTGAGTATAACCATTAATATAAGTTTACTATGAGCGCGAACTTTAACGGATTTTTACGAGAAGAAGCTCATTTCAAGAGTATTACCATTAAAACTTGAATAGCACAAAACTTTATTTATCGAAATATACAAATCGCCGATAACTGCAATATTCTCCAACAATCGCACCACTGTTAATGGTCGATCGGGCAAAATCTTTATTTTACTTATACAGCAATCAATAGAGAAGATTATATAGAAGACTTGAGTCAATTGATTAATATATCTGATATTACTTTTGCTTGTCATGCGCTTTATAGATCGGTGAGTGTTGCCGATAAAGAATATTCGGTGAAACTGGCATATGTCACGATGAAACTAAAAACAGGTTCTCTCCAATAGATGAATTTTTATAAAATTTTTAGAGCAACAGTTACGCCCTTAAGGGCAGAACATTAGATAAAAGCATAATAGGAAAAATAATTAAAACTTAAACAATTATTTTGCTATTATTAGTCCATGTTAGTATTTAATATAAAATTACGAGGTAACAAAACCATAATAAATTGCCGCACAAGCGCGGGAACTATAGCTTTGTTTCTTCGTAATCTAGGGGCATAAAAATTTTTGTCTCTATTGGCAGTATAAAAGGGTGTATGCTTGTAATCCCTTAGCTAATACTATGCTGTCTGAAGCCATAGAGTAATGTTAGGGAAAATCCTACAACTCTCAGGTCTAAAAGACTTTGGCTGAAAGTAAAATGCCTGCTGCATTTTTGAGTCTGGGACTTTTTCTAGTAGTAGACTTGTGTGTTTGTAAAAGCAAATTACAGTTGATTAGCTTTGTTTAAAGCTGCTGAGAGAAAAATTTTTCATCTCTGATGGTAAACATAGGCTAAAGCTGTGTAAAATCTCTAAAATTAATTCCCGTAAAGATCGTAATCTATGAGTAAAATGTTGTGGAACACCATAAACATTGACTCAGGGAATTAAATAAGCAGGAATTGAGACTCAGTTAAAGTCCGAAGAAACTTGATTTTCGGATGTCAAAAAATTGCCTTTAGCCCAGGCATTAAACCGCATTAATGATCGCGAAAGCACAGATTAAGGAAAATTTGAGTGTAATGAGTGAAACAGCAACAGCGCCATTAACAGGAAAAACACTGCTTGCCAAAGTCAAAGAATTGTCTACTTTACCAAGACGAGAAAGAGCAAAGCAGTGTGGTTATTACACTACTACTAAGAATGGTCAGGTAAGAGTTAACCTCACAGATTTTTACGACGCTTTGTTATCGGCTAGGGGAATTCCCTTAAGTCCGGAAACACCAAAAGATGGTCGAGGTCGCGAACCGACTTACAGAGTTAGCGTTCATCAAAACGGTCAAATTGTTATTGGTGCTACATACACCAAAGCAATGGGTTTGAAATCGGGAGATGAGTTTGAAATTAAGTTGGGATACAAACATATACACTTAATTCAAGTTGACAGCGATAACAAAGAAGTTGACGAAGATTCTGTTGATGATGACGAGTTAGAAGAAGAAGAAGAGTAAGATTTTCTTATTTTGAGGATAAGTTTGAAGAAAATTTTTGATAACTTGTCCCCGCAATCGTAGAAAAATAGTTGTTTTGGCAAATATTTAGCTTTTACCAAGCTAAATCTGCCTAAGCGACTATACTACTCTGAAATTTTTTTGGCATACGATTGAGTAAATTACGAATCGTCAAGCAGGAAATAGAGAAGTATTGATACAATTAATGCTTCTCTTTTCTAAAACTCCAGAATAAAAGCTAAATTTTTTTCTCTCACAGAACAAAAAACATCTTGAAAGCGATTAGTCCGTTGTGTTACTTTCATTTATTTTGATAGCTTTATTTGAGCCGCTAACTAATGTATCCCACTGGAAAGATATGCCTTCTTTGGTTGTGGTGATGGCTTTTTTTCTTATTTGGATCGGATGTTGGCTGCCGATCGCATTCATTTTGACAAAAGTGCTGCATTGGAAACTTGATCGGGCTTTGCAACCGGAACAAAAAATTCCTTTATTAGTTTCTCTTTATTTATTAGCTCCTTTAGTCCTACTGTTAACCAACTGGCTTACTGATAACTCTTTTTCAAGTTACGGCTGGGTTGGAAATTTCTCAATTTTATATTCACTATTTTTAGGTTTTAGCTTAGGAGTGCTAAGTTTAGCTTTCGTATTCGGTTGTCAGTTGTATTTTGGTTTATGTAAATTAGAATCGAATCTAAAATCAGTACCATCGACAGTAATTTCGATCTTGTTAGTAGCGCTATTAGTGGGTGGTATTGAGGAACTGGTATTTCGAGGTTTTCTTTTTAGTCAACTTGAACAAGATTATTCAGTAATAATTGCAGCAGTAATTTCCAGCTTAATTTTTGCATTATTGCATTTGGTTTGGGAACAACGCGAAACGACTCCCCAACTACCTGGACTATGGTTGATGGGAATGGTGTTGGTATTGGCAAGATTTACCGATAATGGCAACTTAGGTTTAGCTTGGGGGCTGCACGCCGGTTGGGTATGGTCAATAGCAACTATTGATACACTTGGCTTAATTAATTACACCGACAAAAAATCTGAGTGGATAACGGGTAAAAATCAAAAACCTTTAGCAGGTGTGGCGGGGATCTTCTGTATGGTCATTACTACAGCAGCCTTGTACCTTGCAATGAGTCAATTTAATCTTGCTTAACTTAGGAACTTAAACAAAATACTTAAAATAGCGCGGGAAAAAGATAGCTGTTCTATGCAAATAGAACCGGGCGACAATTTATAGCGCGGAGTGGCTCAGTTAATAGCATTCCTTAGTAGTGCGAGCGTCTCGCTCGCTGTTACTATCGCGAAGCTTTTCAACTCAGACTACTTCAAACCATAATCGCTAATAAAAAGCAAGATGCTGTGACTACCAAAACTATTCAAATCAAAACATCCAGCAAACTACAATAAATGTCTGCTGGATGTTTGACTTAATGCAAATGATTCAAATAATCAGAAAAATAAATTATCCGAAAGGAACTAAACGTTTGAGAGCGCGACCTACAACGTCACCATAACGTAATTGTCCGCAGAGAATTTGACCCATGATTTGGCTGCCAGTAGGACGTTTTACACCCGCTTTGTAACCAACACCAGGGAAGCGGTAAAATGCGCCTGCAAGCTTTTGCGCCCAAGCCATATCAGCGCCCCATTCTTCGTTCATTACTTCAGTGTATTGTTCTAGCGCATTATTATCGCCACTCAAAGCTTTATTAACAGCTTCAGCAGCTTTCATCCCGCTAAAAATTGAAGGACGAATTCCTTCTGCTGTCATGGGGTCAACTACACAAGCCGCTTCTCCAGCCAAGACAGCATTTTGGGTGTGGAGTGTTTTATTTCCATTCCATACACACACGGGATGAGTGTACTCTTTGCAAGCATTAACATCCACTCCCAACATCGAACTGCAATCTTTGAAAATTTTGGTGAAACTATCAGGTTCTCCACCAAGGAAAGTAGTTGCACCAATAGAAACACCATCTGCTTTGGGGAAACTCCAAATGTAGCCGTTCTTAATCGTGCCGAATTCAAACTGAATCTTAGATTTATCTTGACCAGAAGCAGGGGGTGCTTCCAAAGCGGCTGCTAAACGGCGTTTGGGTTCTTTAAAGCCGAGCCATTTTGACATCGGTCCGGCTGCACCGTCCGCTGCAATCAGGTAGCGTGCGGAAAAGCTCCCATTCGCCGTATTGACTTCCCAATGGTCGCTTTTGAACTCAATCGATTTTACTTCAGTAGCGTCTTTGAGTTCCGCACCTTGTTTTTGTGCTTGCTGAACTAAAAAATGGTCAAAAACATCTCGCCGTACCATCCATACTGGTTCGATGGTTTGAATTTTGGTTTCTACGGGGTCTCCTTTTTTCCAGGTAAACCGGATGGTGTCTACCTTTAAAGAAATTACCGGACTAAAATCGAAGTCAAACCATTTCGCGATCGCAGGAGATACTCCACCACCGCAAGGTTTATACCTCGGTAGGGATTCCCTTTCTAATACAAGAACCGAACGCCCTTGTTTTGCTAAATGATATGCAGCTGTTCCACCAGCAGGACCCGCGCCGACGATGATGCAATCGTACATATGGCTAAATTACTCCTTGAATATACCGTGTATATGAATGACCGTCTTATCAAATTAAATTATTACCGATTCTACGACTTAGTTAGTGAAATTTTACTCGCAGTTATCTGAATATTTATTCTTAACTAACTATGCTCATCCGTAAATATAACTATTAACAATAAATTTTAACTTCTATAATTTGATTTTCGCTTTAATGATTTTTCTTGAATAATAATTTTGCTTGCATAATTTAAATTTACCTAAGTAGATTAGCGTTGAAAATTGTAATTAGGACAAGGCAGCAGGGAGTAGGAGTAAGGCTTTTAATCCAATTTACATTTTGTCACATAGTTCGATTTATTTGTACCAACCTACTTACAGCAGTTTGCAAATAAATAGAGGTACATTCCCCTATTCCTTACTCCCTTATAACGATATGTCCTGTACCTCACTCAAATGAAATCGGCTGTATATGTATTAGAGTTTACATTTTTAGTGATATAGCTTGTATAACCGTTTATAAATTACAGTTAATTGAAGAGGCAAATTAACAAGTTTTAGTTAAGTATTAAGAATATTTTATTAAGTTTGAGCAAACTTGATGTCAACTTATTCATACCTATTTCAATAAAATTACTTAGTATTTGCGATCGCAACTTGAGAAAAATACAATATTTTGACCGAAAATCTCAAATAAAAAGCCCAGAGCTAGAAGCTAACTGATTTAACGCTTGTAACTTCCAACTCTGCGCCCTGTCAATTCACATCTTAAACAGTTGTGATTTCTTTTTCTTTTTCCGCGAATAAATCGTCTATTTTCGCGATGTACTTATTTGTCAACTTTTGCACCTCGTCCTGTAAATCTCGCGATTCATCTTCAGAAACTTCAGCGCTTTTTTCTTGTTTGCGAATCGAATCTAAAGCATCTCGACGAATATTGCGAATAGCAACACGCCCTTCTTCAGCATACTTAGAAGCGAGTTTGACAAATTCTTTACGACGTTCGGTAGTTAAAGGCGGAATATTCAGCCTAATCACAGAACCGTCGTTATTGGGAGTTAAACCCACATCGGAAAGAGAAATCGCTTTTGTAATTGAATTCAAGCTGCTTTGGTCATAGGGCTGGATTGTGATGGTAGTAGCGTCCGGCGTACTAATATTCGCCAAAGACTTCAAAGCTGTATCTACACCATAATATTCGACCATGACTTTATCTAACAGACTCGAATTAGCACGACCAGTGCGAATCGTATTGAAAGAACGTTGAGTAGCTTCAACGGTCTTTTGCATTGTACTTTGTGCTTCAGCTAATTTCACAAGAACCTCCCACAAGGGTGCCAATAGATTCTCCCATAACTGCGCGGTGGATATTACCTTGCACATTCAAGTCAAAGACAAGAATAGGGATATCATTTTCTTTACATAAGGCGATCGCAGTACTATCCATTACTCGCAATTCCTTATTTAAAACGTGTGCGTAAGTTAGCGATTTGTACCGCTTTGCTTCGGGGTTAAGATGTGGATCGGCATCGTATACTCCATCTACTTTCGTCGCTTTGAAAATCACTTCCGCATCGATTTCAGCGGCTCTGAGAGCAGCTGCCGTATCGGTTGTAAAGAAGGGATTACCGGAACCCGCGCCGAAAATAACCACCCGTCCTAATTCTAGATGACGGATGGCTTTACGACGTATATATGGTTCGGCTACTTCTTGCATGGCGATCGCGGTTTGCAGGCGCGTCTGTACGTCTATTCGTTCGAGAGATTCTTGCAGGGTCATGGCATTCATGACTGTTGCAATCATGCCGATGTAGTCAGCAGTAGCCCTATCCATACCTGCCGATGCAGCTTTCATTCCGCGAAATATGTTTCCGCCTCCTACTACTATGGCAAGCTGAACGCCAGTGGCTACAACCTCTTTTACTTCTAAAGCTATAGAATTAACCACCTCGGGGTCAATTCCATAGCCCATACTGCCCATTAAGGCTTCACCGCTCAGTTTAAGTAAAACCCGTCGGTAACCTGTTCCCATGAAGTTAAGCTTTATCCAAAATTTGTATTTGCCGTACCATTTAAGATATCAGTAGAATGACTATCTGTCTCTAGTTTCGCCATACCAAACTACTACCTAGAGCTTCTGTCTCGGTGAGGCGGATTTCTTCTTCTTTTAATAGAGAAACAATTGCATTCTTTAGATAAGCTTTTTCTGGTGAACTGGGCTGCTGAGCGGTGCTATCTACTTGACCTTTGTAACGTACAATACCCTGACGGTCAATTAAAAATGCCGTTGGTGTTTTAATGGCACCAAAGCTACGAGTTACGTCTTGGGTTGAGTCCCATAAATAAGGGAAATTTAACTGATAAGATCTTGCAAAAGCTTTCATATTATCAAAGCTTTCGTTGGGGTCGTTTTGGGCGATGTTGCCATTGACTCCAATTAACGTAAAGCCCTCTCGTCCAATTTCTGCCTGTAGTTTTTTGAGCTTATCTACATACAACTCTACATAAGGGCAGTGGTTGCTCATCGAAATTACGCCAACTGCACGGAATTTTTCTAAATAACGTCTGAGATGGTGTACTTGATTATCAATTCCTGGCAGTTCAAAATCAGGTGCGTATTTTCCTACTGGGGTATCCATTGTCTCTAGTACACTCATATTCTTGGTTGCTGGAAGGAACTGGTAACAGCAAAACACATTTTTCGTGTGGGCGTGCCGCGTCCAAATTCAAGCCACCCTTTGTGTAGATGCTTAACTGATATGCAATAATTCTATAGTTCACCATCAATTGTCGTAAATTGTAAAATTACTGAATAAACCTGGAAATATCGTTTTGTAGTATTTTTAATATTTTTGATATTTTCTATGCACAAGCGGCAATAATCAATATAATCTAAACGGCGCAGCACTTACTAAAATATATTTTGTTACTCTCCGCATCAGATTTTGACTGATTTATTCTATTTACAAAGTATTTATTTACAATAGACCTTAATTAATTATCTTGCAAATATCTGAATTGACATCAGAGAAAATACTTAACATAATTTACAGCTAGGACATTAAATGTATCTATAGTTAAAATCAAGTTATTTTTGCTTTTTCTGCTTTGTGTAAAAATATTAGAATTACTATCATCCGAATCACGAGTAAAATTATTTCGTCTAGAGGTTAAAAAAATATTTTTAAACTTGCTTGAAGAAAAATATTTTAGAATTACTTTGGTTAAAATATTTAGGACTTAGACCTTTTCCGCTAAATTAGTGGGAATTGGCACGATTAAATATCTGGAACGCGATGTTAAAACGTAAGTTGTGATATTGCTTTTATTCTTATATATATAATTAATGTTTTATGAGTACTTCTACTTCTAAGCCAGTATCTAGTTCAACACAAACTTGGATGTGGCGAGGTTTTCCTATTTGCTATCAAACTCAAGGAACTACTGGCTCTGCCGTTGTTTTGATACATGGTTTTGGTGCTTCTTGGGGACATTGGCGAAAAAATATCCCCGTATTAGCAGAAAATTGTCGCGTTTATGCCATTGATTTAATTGGTTTTGGGGCTTCAGCTAAACCCAAGCCGGGTGAAAAACTTGCTTATACATTTGAAACTTGGGGACAGATGATTGCTGATTTTTGCCGACAAGTGGTCGGTGAATCTGCTTTTTTGGTAGGAAATTCTATTGGTTGTATAGTCGCAATGCAAGCCGCAGTTGATAACCCAGAAATTGCATTAGGTGTGGCGTTGCTTAACTGTTCTCTACGACTTTTGCACGAACGCAAGCAAGCGGAGTTACCCTATTATCGGCGTATGGGAGCGCCTATACTACAAAAGGTCTTATCTTTTAAGCCACTGGGCGAATTCTTTTTCAATCAAATTGCCAAGCCTAAAACCGTGCGTTCTATTTTGCTGCAAGCTTATCCGTTGGGTGAAGCGGTGACAGACGAATTAGTAGATATTTTGATGGCACCAGCGAGCGAACCAGGTGCAGCAGCAGTATTCTTAGCTTTTACAGCTTATTCGAGCGGTCCGCTAGCAGAAGATCTGTTACCAGTTCTACCGTGTCCGGCTATTATTTTGTGGGGAACAGCAGACCCTTGGGAACCAGTAGAATTAGGTCGAAAGCTGGCTGAGTTTCCCCAAGTCACCAAGTTTATACCTTTAGAAGGGGTAGGTCATTGTCCCCAAGATGAAGCTCCAGAATTGGTAAATCCGATTTTACTGGATTGGATAAAAGAGCTTTCTTCATCAAATATTAAATAATAGTAATTACCAAATTGAGATCGCAGGGAGTGAAGAAATTATGTGGGGGAGTATCGCGAAAAAGTCCTTTTCTAATATCACCTCTCCAATATTTCGGAGAGGTAAACACGAAGGCGTACTTTAATAGAAAACATAACAGTTGAGTTAACTCTAAGGTTTTATATTCCTACAGAATTAACAATAATTAACTTGAGAAATTGTGATCGCACGAGTAGAATAGGTATAACTATATCGCAGACATCAAGGTTGTTCTGCCAGTTGCGATCGTTACTTGCACAATTACGGCAATGGGACATCGGCAGAATCAGAAGCAGATTTTTTCAACCAATCTTCACCCAACTGAATAGTAATATCGGAATCAAGACTACCAGTACTTTCCACTCGCACTTCGCCAAATCCTAAAGCGCTACGAACCAATTCAGCACTCTTTTCATCCCCTTGTTGGGCAACAATACGAGTTGATTTTAAAGGTTCACCCCAGCTTTTTGCAATGTAAGTGTTACCATAACCAGCCTTTCGCAAATTCCTGGTCAAGCGTTGGAAACTAGCGTTATCGTTGCCGGTACGATTTTGAATGGCAAGCTGTAAAGATGCTGGTTCGTTAGATGTTAGCTCGCGATCGGTTTCTATACCAAAATGCTGAGCCATCATAGTGCCGATCCGGTTGGGGTTTGGTATCCAGTAGCTCGCACTATACTCATTCGGATTGCTAAACCGTCCGGGTAACATGAGCATTTGCATATTAGAGCGATTGGTTCGCACTCCAAAACCAACTAGCGCTAATAATTCTTCTACTGTTAGATTAGTATCAATATGTTCTTTGACTACGTTGAGAATTTTAGGTAATTGTGCTAGCGTCGCAGGGTTGAGCGCTTCATCCATTAATGCTCGCATCACCACTTGCTGGCGTTGAATTCGACCAATATCTCCTTTACCATCATTACGAAAGCGTAAAAGCTGTAATGCTTTATCCCCATCTAGATGCTGTTTACCTGCTTTTAAATTAATGTACAAATGTTGGGAATCATCTTGATACTTCAGATCTTGGGGAACGGTTACCGTCACCCCTCCTAAAGCATCGATCAGCTTACCTACTCCCAAAACATTAATTCGCACGTAGCGGTCGATCGCAACTCCTCCTAACAGATTACTCGCGGTTTTAGCACTTAAAGCTGGACCGCCGAATACGTTAGAAGAATTTATCTTTTTATTACCATGCCCATCAATTTCGGTACGAGTATCTCTGGGTATAGAAAGCATTGTCAGCTTTTTGGTCTGAGGATCGAATTTGACCAGCAACATCACATCAGCAAGACCATCAAAAGAATTCACTTGAGGTAAATATCCCAAATCTCTAACTTCAGATGGAGGATTTTGGATATCGGGGGGAAGTACGCTCATCCCCATAATTAAAACGTTTACGGGACGAGTTAATTCGGAAAACCGCAGTCCACCCCCGGCAATACTATTACTATCAAATACAGCTTCTTCGTCCGGGCTAAGATTGGCTTGCATTAAAGGAGTACTGCTTAGGGAAACCGCTAAAAGCGCTCCTGCGGTAGCCGATATCATCGCAATACCACTCATCCCCACCCAGAACCACAACCACCTTCCCGATCTGGGTTTATTCCCTTTTTTGTCATTTGAGTTGGGAGGGGACGCAGAATGGCTATCTTGCGCCGAAGTTCTTTGAATGGTCACTGACTTCCTCACACTTATTGATAAAAATTGAAATTATTGAAATTTCTGTTTTGCATTCGTAATAACGAATCAACCCATAATAGCTAACTCTTAATTATCAGTGCTAATGACATAACTTTCGTGTCAACCACAACACTTATAGCAGTATTTCTCCTATTTTTTGAGTTAATCCGGAGATGTTTAATAGAAGTATGGCGAGTTTATACTAAATTTGGCTGTAAAGTTATTGATAATCGTAGTATAGAAAAGATTTTTCCGCATTGTATAAAGTGGGCTTGACTACATTTTTTTTACTTCGTTAGAGACAAATATCTGCTGAATACAAAGTAGCTATGTTGTATTTATTCTCAGGTTTTACGTCTTCTGTCTCGTGTCTTCTTACTTCTACTTTGGCGGACTAATAACCTTTCCGCAAACTGACTAAATCCAGGTAATCTTTGAGACCGACCTTGGACTGTGCGAATAATTAGCCATACGCTAACGACGAAATAACCGCTTGTGACAAAGCTGTTAAGAATGGACAAGCGTAAAGCAAAAAAATCCGAACTTGAAGCTCCAGTTCCTAAAAGTATGTATCCGATTATCCAAGTCAATGCTAATGTGATTGACAAACGGGAGGTTCTCAATTGTTCCCGGCTGGCTTCCCCGCGATAAAGTGTCCATAGGGATGGGAAAAAACCAATCACCGGAATTAGGTATATCAGCATTCCCATCAGAGAAATATCTTCTTTTTCAATTTTGCTTGAATTAGGAATAGATTCAAAATGCTTCATTAGTTTGAGTAAAATCTTAAACTAGAGGGATGAGCGATTGGTCTGTAGTCGGAGATAATAAGCGAAGCAATCGAAGACTCAATTAGTTGTCCAACGGCAATCGGCTTTTTTTTTATGCACACACTTAAGCTCCTTAACTGGTGGCAAAGTCTAACACCAATAGCGCGAATCGGCGCGATCGCCGTTTTTGCTCCGCTGTTAGTGCTTAATGGTTGGGCGTTTTCGGTAATTTTTGATTACTTCCACTCGCTGATAGTCATTTTAGCCGCAGCTTCGGTGCTAGCGTTTCTGCTCAACTATCCCGTAAGCTGGATGGAGCGTCAAGGTCTAAACCGAGAACCTATTGCAATTCTAGTATTTTTACTGAGTTTATCTATCTTATTAGCATTGGGCGTTACGCTTGTTCCCTTAGCACTTAGTCAAGCTCAGCAATTGGTAGCTCGTTTACCAGAGTTGATTGATTCGGGACGTTATCAGCTGATGATGTTGAATGAAAAAGCTGATAGTTTGGGTTTACCGATCAATCTGGATGCTTTGGTAGTCCAGATTAATGACCGCGTTAAAGGACAATTACAAGCTATTGCCGGACAGGCTTTGAATTTAGCGGTAGTCACGGTCACGAGCTTGCTTGATATTGTCTTGACTATGGTTTTGACGTTTTACCTGTTACAGCATGGAGGAGAACTTTGGCAAAGCTTAATTGGTTGGCTTCCGGATCGCTTTAGCAAACCGTTTTCGGAAACAGTACGTCTTAGCTTCCAAAATTTCTTTATCACGCAATTAATTTTATCTGTTTGTATGGCATCAGCTTTAATTCCGACGTTTTTATGGTTAAAGGTACCTTTTGGTTTACTTTTTGGCTTGACTATCGGAATTATGGCTTTAATTCCCTTTGGTGGTTCTGTAGGTATTGCGCTGACCACATCTTTGGTAGCATTGCAGGATTTCTGGATTGGGATGAGGGCATTATTAGCTGCCGTAATTGTTCAGCAAATACTGGAAAATATCATTGCTCCACGCATTCTAGGTAGCTTTACAGGTTTAAATCCCGCTTGGGTATTAATTTCTGTCTTGACGGGAGCTAGAGTTGGTGGACTTTTGGGTGTGATTGTAGCGGTTCCCAGTGCTGTTGTAATTAAGACGGCTTTAAATGCTGTACGTCCTGCTATTGCTAACCGCGATCGCGATGATACTTTAGAAAAAACTGAAGATTACCACAAACAAACCGAGGACACTAATTCCGATAGCGTTCCTGCAATTGATGTAGCTGCACCAAAAACATCTCCTCCCACTGCTTAATTAAGGGAATAGGGAATAGGGAGTAGGGAAATTCTGTCTTCATTCTTTAGGTTAGTGGTTCTACAATTGAACCCATAAACAAGATACTTTGGGTTTGATTATCTCGAATAGCACAGAAAAAGGGACGGTTGACAATCATCTCAAATGGTTGTTGGCTAGGTGGTTGGGCTGACAACAATTCTATTCCCACTGAAGTTGTTGCAGCAGCAACGGTTCCTTCTTCATTCACTTCGACAAAAGTTTTATGTTTAACTTTACCGATCTTAAGATTTGTTCCCATTGAAGAAAAATTTGCTTCTTTCCTAAATGCTTCCCCCATTCCCAAAGCTGAAAGCGCATCATTTAATGTCGCTTCATAATCCATTTTGAAGCGTGGTAAACGTACAAAGCCTTCTCGCTTGCCAAACTGAGATATCCATGTTTCCCAATTAGCTGCATTCAAATTCTCGTAAAAAGAATTCAGGTTAGAGTTTTGTTTGGGCAAAAATATATAAAAGCTAATTCTGCCATTATCCCCATAAGGTAAACTTACGGCTTGAAATTGTGCGTTTTCATAATATCTATAGTCACCCGATTGTGACATCATCGGATGCTGTTTTTCTTGACCCGATAACAGATAAAATGGAAAATTGGCTGTTTCTTCTGGTTTAAATTCCTTTGTCCAACTGCCTTTAAAGTAAATTGCGTTAAGTAGAAATAGTACTTGATCGGGGTCTATTTTATCGACAATTTTTTCTATTTTACCTTGGGTATTTTCTTTAACCCAATTATTAATTTTATCGGGTGCGTCTGTCCGTGCAAAATCTAAATTTGTTACCTTGGCTTGATAAAACTGTTGATTTTTCTGAATAAAATCTGGTTTCAAGCTAGCATTTTTATCTGCCCATAGCGAGTTAGCTACATTTAATGTGACTTTAGAGTCGGGATTTTCTAAACTAGCTTTTAATTTTGCTCCAGCAGAATTTATTTGTTGAAGGTTCATCCCCTGAAATTCCAACGCTTTAGCCATTGCTGTTTGCGTACTACCGCTGGCCCCGTTGTAAGTCATAGCTAGAGCAAGAGCGATGCTTGAAGGTGAAACAAATATATTTTTGGTATTATCTTGATTTAACAGTTGGGAAAATAAATTAAAACCAAACTTCGTATTTGCAGAGACTAATTTTGTATCGAGCAATGCAGCTCGATCTGAAACTGGTAACTCCGATTGCCCAAAAGGTGATTCGGCAAGAGCGCTCTTACTCTCATTAACTTGAGAACATCCTATAACACCCATAAGCATTACGCTCGCAGCGGCTAGAACATAACGTCTTCCTAAACTCACCGCGTAACGTCTTTGTAAAAAGTTTTGCTGAGCGTTGCTTAATTTTTGTTTCATATGAATACCATTCTCACCATCCCACATTATTATGACTATGACATCTATTGCTAAAAAGTACTCGGATGGTTACACTTTTGGCAACAGAATATTATTGTCAACTATTGATTAAATTATTAAATTAAATTTAAACTAAATCTTCAGCTAAAAGTTTTCTAGATTACAGAAAATAAAATAATATCATATAATATCCTCAAGATAGAGGTAATTAATAGTAAAAATATATATGAATTGTTTAGTGAAACCGATTCTTCTGACTTTTTGGTGCAATGAGCGATAAAAACCATAGCTGTGTGAATAACAACATTTCCTTTCAAGAAGTTTTAATGCTTGTGTCGAGTCTATTTATGGCTAAAACAGGCAAGCATCTTTCTAACATAGAGGTTTTGGTTTTACGTGGTTCTTGGAAAAGTCAAAAATACAACCAAATTGCTGCGGAAGGTGGCTATACTGACGAATATCTTAAAAATGATGTTGGTCCAAAACTTTGGAAACGTTTGTCGCAAGCTTTAGGAAAGAAAATTAATAAAAATAATTTTAAAGCAATTTTTGAGGAGCAACTTTATCAGGCAAAACAAGGAAAAACAATCGCCAAGGAGTTAATCGAAAAAGAAGCTTTTATTAACAATCTAATTCCAGAAATACCTCAACCGATATATCACAATCTGCCATCACGCGATTATACAAAATTAATTGGTCGCGAAGCTGAAGCGAAAAGACTCTTAGAACTACTTTCTTTTGAATCCATGACTCCTTGCGTAAGCATTGAAGGAATTGGAGGTGTGGGAAAAACTACCTTAGCTTTAGATATTGCTTACCGTTGTTTTACAGCTAGTAATGATATTTATTTAGGAAGAACGTCAGCAGAAAATATCCCAACTTTTGAATTAATCGTTTTTACTTCTGCCAAAACTGATTTTTTTACCTCCAAAGGAATTTTACCTCGCTTAAGAAGAGAAAAAACTTTAAGCGATATTTTTGCAAGTATAATCCGCACTATTAGCTTTTATAATTCTCCCCCCGCAAATTTTATCCAAGCCTACGAGCAAATCTACAAATACCTGGCAAGTATGCGGACTTTGCTAATTATTGATAATTTAGATACTTCAGAAGAAATTCAGCAAGTATTGAGCTTTTTATCCGAACTTCCACCAACAGTAAAAGCTTTAATTACTAGTCGCGACAAAACCCCTTTTAATGCAATTCGGTTATCATCTTTAACTCAAACAGAAGCCTTACTATTGATTCAGCAAAAGGCAGCCGAAAAACAAGTAAACTTGAGTTTAAAGCAATATGTTCAGCTATACCGAACTACAGGGGGAATTCCGGCCGCAATTATCTACGCGATCGGTCAGTTAAATGCTGGTTACAGCTTTGCTGATGTAACTTCTTGCTTAATACCCTATCGAGGAGATTTCTGCCGATTTTATTTTGAGAGTTCCGTGCAGCCATTAAAAGGACAAGCAGCATACTACTTTTTAATGGCTTTGTCACTATTTGCTAAACCTCCATTACTGTCAACATTACGAGCCGTTGCTGGGGTAGATAATGCCTTGACGGCAGATGGTTTAGCTAAATTGCAGCAGCTTTCCTTGATTAATTATTACCAAGAACGTTACAGGATGTTACCTTTAACTCGCGAATACGCGCTTTTAGAAATGTCTTGCAATCCAGAATTTGAAATGAATACCCGCGACCGTTGGGTAAACTGGTATTTAGATTTTGCTCAACAGCACGGAGGTAAAGATTGGCGAGAATGGCAAGATTATCAACATTTGGAGCAAGAATGGGATAATTTGACAGAAGTAATTGAATGGTGTGTAAAAGACGACCGTTATCGCGATGTCTGCAAGCTGTGGCGAGATGTTAAATGTTATACATATTCCCTTGCTTATCGGCAAAATCGTTTGATTCATTGGGAAGCACCGCTGTTGTGGTTGGAATGGCTCAGTGAAGCGGCTATGTTACGTCAAGACTTGGCGATCGCAGCCCAAATGATTGGCGATCGCGCTTGGAAGTTGACTTTAATGGGAGAAGAATATCTTGCTGTAGCGGATGATTTATTTAGTCAAGCTTGGAAATTGCGCGAGCATCTAACATTAGATATGCAAGTGGATTTAGCAATTCATATTAGTGTATGGCATATTCAAAAGCAGCAATTTGTCAAAGCAACGAATTGGTTAAACCAAGCTCAAAATTTATTAGATAATTCCGATAATTCTCAAATTGATTCGTCGAATGCGACTCGTTTATCCATACATATTCTTTATTATCAAGGCGAGATTAATTATAAAAATGGAAATTATCAAGCGAGTAAAGCTCAGTTTAAACAAATATTTCAACAAGCTCAATCAATTAATTGGCGACGTGCAAGTTTTCTTGCTAAAGACTTTTTAGCAGATATTGCCATCAAGCAGGGGAATTTAAATCAAGCTCAAAATTATTTAACAGAACTTTTGCAAGTAGCAGAGAACAATCAAGATAAATGTAGTAGAGCTTATACAAAGCGTTCTTTGGGTCGTTTGGAAGAGAAATTAGGTAATTTAAATATAGCCGAACGTTGGGTAAATGAAGCGATGAAAGATTTCCAAACTTTAGGTATGCAGACGGAAGCAATGGAAGCTCGGCGATTGCTACAGGCTATTCAGTCTTGATGATAGTAAATTAAGTTAAGATATTGAACTAAAATTTTATTGTTCGGCGTGTTAATCCGTACAAAAATAGCTATAGTACGATAAATTATAAAGCAAGATATTAAGATTGATTTAGGGGCATTACGGAGAAATTTGTTAATTCATCTTGCTACGCTTGTACCAAGCTGTCCGAAAAAATAATCAGGCGTTTAAGATAGTCGAAAATTATTCGTCAATAGAATTATAAATGACAAAATCATTTATCGAAAACAACACCACAGCAATTACTGATAAAACCGAGAAGTTGGTTCTGAGGAATTATCAAGAAGAAGTCATTCACTCCGTTTACGATTTTTTTACAGCGGGTAAAAAACGCATTCTAGTTTACGCTCCAACTGGAGCAGGTAAGACAGTTATCGCATCACAGATTATTGGCGATTACGTAAAACAGGGTAAAAGGGTATTATTCCTAGTCCATCGCGGTAAACTTGTCAAACAAACAACACGAACATTAAACAAATTTTTTAATATTGAACCGAGCATAATTTGGGCAGATTATGCAAAGCCCGATTATACAAAGTTGGTTCAAATTGCAATGCTGCAAACCATCCAAAACCGCGAACTTCCACCAGATGTTGATTTAGTAATTTTGGATGAAGCACACACAGCTTCTTACTACAAAGTTTGGCGACGAATTTTAAATACCTATGCGGGGAAAATTTGGTGTCTTAACCAAAAAGTTGATTTTTTAGGACTCTCAGCATCACCGTGGAGATCCAAAAATAAAGAAGGATATTGTCAATATTTTGATGAGATAGTTAAAGCACCTTATCCGGGTGAATTAATAGAACGTAATCACTTGTGTCGCGCTCGTCAGTTTGCTTACACTCATTTGATCGATGAAAGTAAATTGCAAAGTAGTGATGGAGAATTTACTCAAACTAGCATGGCTGAGGTTTGCGATACTGAATTTAATGCAGAACTAATCAAAATTTATCTAGAAAAAACGATTGATAATAGCCGTAAACCGATCGCCTTTTGTGCAACAGTGCAGCAAGCTGAAAATCTCGCGCAACAATTCCTACTTCATGGTATTGAAGCTAAATGCATTATTAGTGATACCCCAGAAAGAGAACGCGATATCATCTTTGATGAATTTAGTAACGGTAAAACACAGTTAATTAGTAGTGTCGGTGTACTTTGTGAAGGTTTCGATGAGCCGAGTGTGACTGCTATTTTGGTATGTCGTCCGATCAAATCTAGAGCTTTATGGGTGCAAATTTGTGGGCGCGGATTACGGATATTTGAAGGTAAAGAAGATTGCTGGTTTTTTGATTTTTGCGGGAATATACGGCGAATCGGAATGCCTACCGAGAGCTTTGAATTAAAACTTTGTGCTGATGGTAAAGAAGACCCACCAGAAGAAACTAAACCTTGTCCTCGATGCGGATCGGAAATAAACAAATTTCTCGTCGTATGTCCTTATTGTGGATATGAATTTGGTGGTGGAGATAAACTATTAGCTAAAAGACACAAGCGTAAATTTGAGGAAGTACTGACTCCAGAACAGAAAAAACAAGTTAATTTTCTCAAAAATACTGCTTTAAATGCTGTTAATAAGCAAACAGGTTTAGATGGATTAGAAGACAAGTTTAAAGATAAATACGATTACTATCCCCCGCTAGATTGGTTTGATGGACTATTATTTGGTCACGTTGATGGTAATTTTACGGGTTGGGAAGAAACCGTACAAATATTGTGGAGATATCTACTTAAAACAACGGACGATACACCCCGTCAAAGTAAATTAAATAAACATCGCATTGAAAGAGAATTTAAAAGCGCTATCAAAGAGACTCGTAAAGTACTTAGTGAACGCTATTCTGGTAAGGATATTAATACTGAGCAAAGAGCGAAATTAGTTAATCATGATATCAGTCAAATACTTAAATATAAGCCTTGGTGGGCGATTTTTGGTTCAAACCAACCCTTGGACAAAGAATACTTGAAATATGCTTACACAAGAGTTGTAGCAAGCAACGAAATGAAATACGGCGAACCCGAACAGCGAAAGATTAAACAAAGTATTCTGGCTTTATTAGGTATTGCTTATACCGAAGCTTTAAAATACCACAACCAAGATCGGGAGCTAATTAACAATCATATATCTTTTATCCACGAGTCGTTAGGTAAAAATAATTTTCAAGCAATCCAAAATTACATTTCGTTACTAGAATTTGACTCTAAAACTTTGGTATGGCGATCGCTATCTCAAAAAGAACGGGATGAGTATCAACATTGGAAGCTTTCCCAATTCCAGCCAAAGGATAAACCAGCACCATCCCAGCACCACAGCGACATTAAAATAGATCCACCCCTTTTGAAGCATTTACCCAAACCAGCTTCACCATCCGAACAAAACCGTAGTAGGGAAGTAGCAAGGAATCAAACCAAAAATGTTTTATTTCAATCTAATAGTTACTCCAGTCAAAATGAATCTCAACGTGATTGGAGCGGCGTAAAATATGACCCCGCTTGGGACGATGGTTCCGCATTCCCTTCTTTAGATCCGGATTAAGCTTCGACTTCTATATATCTGCAATCTAGACTTCACCTTCTGTTTGCAAAATAAAATTAATCAGCGACGCACAACGGTAAACCATCGCAGCACGGCTATCAACACCAAGTTTGATAAAACTTCGCCGTAAGTGAGTTGAAACAGTCCACTCACTAATTTGCAGTCGATTAGCAATTTGTTTGTTTGAATAACCTAGAGCAGTGAAAGCAGCAATCTGTAACTCTCGTGCGGTTAATAAATCCGTGATGTTAGGCTCTAAAGTTTTAAATGTAATTTTAGGCTTGACAATTAAACAGTATTGATCGTCAACTTCAATTCGCCCAACAATCGAATAGTAATCGGCTTCCTCTGACGGAATTAAATCGTGTTCTGCATAATCTTCCGAGTTTTTCCCAAAGCAAACAATTATATATTTAGAATCTTGTACGCAAAATTCCCCTATAATGCCTAATCCAATTGATTGAGCTAATGCTTGAAGAGAAGCTTTATTTTGATTTATTAAATTATTCATAGTAATAGCAGTAAATTATAAAATTACTGACGAATGCTAAAGTTGATACCAAAATCCTTGAATGTTTGTCCACAGATAATTCTCTGGTTCTAAATTTAAGATTTCTTGAGAACAACATTCTTGAATTATCCGATTTGTCATCGGTTTAGTTTGCACTGAAGCAGAAGGAACTACTAAATGTAGAACAACAATATGGATATCAGCCCAAAAAAGTTTAGCTAATCCAGCATTAATAATTAGTTGACGTAAATATTGGCGTTCAATAGCAACAATCGGGTCTTTTTCTGTTCGAGTTTGACAAGGTATATCCCAACTCTCTAAAGCTTTGCATATATCTGGAGGAAGATTTTTTTCATAATCTTCACGCGATTGATAGGTAAGAATAAACGCAGACCCCAAACTCGCAGCAAGTGCTACAGCATCTCGAAAAGCCAAGGTTAAAACATCGTTGGTTGAAGGAAACTGGTTAATTTTGCTGTCTAGCGATCGCGCTAAAGATTCCCAATGTGAAAAAATTTCTGGTTCTCTCTCTTTAGGAATTAATGAGTTGCCCAGGTTCTCTCCCAGCCAGAATAAATTTAGCCGATTTAGGTCTCTTTCTCCTCGTAGTTTTTCCCATTCTTTTAAAGACCAAAGCGTTTCTTCCAAAAAGGTACGTTTCTCAAGTAGCTTTGTTGAGGTATTCACCCTTGGAACAACTAACTCTGGTCGCTGCAAGTACAGGTTAATATTGTCGATAATGTACCATAGTTCTCGCACTACCCACAATTCCATTACGGACCATAGGTTTTTATATAGAAGTAGTCCGGAGTAAGATAAAGCAAGGGCTGGATCTATTACGCAGCGAGGACGTTGTTGATTACTTTTGAATAAACTTACTGCCTGCATCACCTGATAATCTCGTATAATTTCACTAATTGTTAGTTGGTCAGCAGTATTGTTGTATGCTTATTGCTGTGTTAAAGTTTTTTTTCAATCAACTTACGATTTTAAAAGTTATAATTACGCAACGATTGGACTATCTAAGACAATCCTTTATTTGTCTATTTAACTTAATTTATGTATTTTACTTTTTACATTATCTATCTAAATATATGACTTCCTTTTTAGGCAGTACATATAGTGGTGAGTAGATTTACATAAAATACTTGTTGCTCGATCTTTCAACTTATAAAACTATAATTAATTACAACCTTTCTGTATCGTATCTAACAAATTAGATTATTTTTTTCCTTTAATAAAACAATATTTGATTCGGAATATTTACTCAAATAAAATTAGTAAGTAAGTGAACAAAAATATTTACCGTCATTACGAGCGAAGCGAAGTAATCCCAGCCCTTGCGTTAGCGGAGCGTGTCCGATAGGACATATGCTTCGTTACGCTTCGCTGCACTCGCAATGACATTGTGTAATTAATTATGTTTAACTACTTAATTGCAATTGCAAATATTGATTTAGATGGCGAAACCATATCTTCTCGCACAACTTTCATGCATTTGAAATCCCAGAAAAAAATTAATTACTTTTAGTATACACATGAAATTATTACAAACAAGCTATTTGCTTGATTAGACTTATATTAATCTTCTACTTAAGTAAATAGAGTTAAATATATTGCTTAAAAAAATATTTCATATCTAATTAATTGACAATAATTCTAAAATATATAGTTTCAAAAAGCTCGCTATGTCAGAGTTGAATCGGGTTTGAGGTTATAACAAAGCATCAAACTTTTAAATAATCTCCGATCGATGTCTAACATTTTATACATAAATAATTAATATTAATATTTATCAAGTTTCCTTTTCAAAATTTGGTTTAGACATTTAGACAGTGGTATTGGTCAATAAATTATTTGAAAAACTGTTTTTATTTTATTTTATTTTTTGATTGATAGAAAACTAGATTAAGTAAATCTGTCGTAGGTCTGATATTTCACTTAAATTTATTACCTAAGAGATAGCACAAATATGCTACCTCAACTCAACTACTGTGAAAAAGCGACTTGAATTCATTGTATTATCGTTTTATTACTAGAGTCAGCAAGCAAACTAATATATCTCACATAGAAAGTCAGCAGAAATAACTATATAAAGTTATTGTCTGCTCTATCCCAAATGCGCCGATAACAAGTTTTTCACAGTTTCATATTCATATTGTACGGTATTGAATTTTCTTCATGCCAGATGCTAATTAATAAATTTAGTGCTGCTTTAACTCAGTTTCATCAGGAAATTAACAATTGCGAACAAGTGCTACTAGAGCTAATAAAGGTAAAGAAAATGACCTCCGATAACTCTGTAAAAATTAGTCAAACTAATACACAATTGCAACAAACTCCGATCGCGATTATTGGGATGGGTTCGCTGTTTCCCCAAGCAAAGAATTTACAGGAATATTGGGAAAAAATCATTACTGGTACAGACTGTATTACTGATGTTCCCCCGTCGCGGTGGAGTGTTGAGGATTATTACGACCCGGACCCGAAAGCACCTGATAAAACTTACTGTAAACGAGGTGGTTTTATTCCCGACATTGACTTTAACCCGATGGAATTTGGTTTACCTCCAAATCAGTTGGAAGTTACAGATATTTCGCAGTTGCTGGCTTTGGTTGTTGCCAAACAAGCGCTGATTGATGCGGGTTACGACTCCGATAGTGGATTTAATCATGAATCTACCGGGGTAATTTTAGGGGTAGCATTAGCAAGACAGTTGACAATGCCTTTAGCTGCGAGGTTACAGTATCCTATTTGGGAGAAAGTTCTTAAAAGCAAAGGTTTATCTGACGAAGATATACAAAATATTATTGAAAATATTAAAAGCGCTTATATCGATTGGGATACCAATGCTTTCCCAGGGATGTTAGCGAATGTTGTTGCGGGAAGAATTGCTAACCGCTTTGATTTAGGAGCAACGAATTGCGTTGTTGATGCAGCTTGTGCAAGTTCGTTGAGCGCATTGTCGATGGCAATTAGCGAATTGGTTAACCATCGCGCCGATATGATGATTACGGGTGGAGTTGACACCGATAACTCGATTCTTGCCTATATGTGTTTTAGCAAGACTCCAGCTGTCTCACCTTCGGAGAATGTTAAACCGTTTGATGCTGACTCAGATGGAATGATGCTGGGTGAAGGTATCGGGATGCTGGTACTCAAACGTTTAGAAGATGCCGAACGCGATCGCGATCGAATCTACGCGGTAATTAAAGGTGTGGGAACTTCCAGCGATGGAAGACACAAAAGCATTTACGCACCTCGTGCTGAGGGTCAGATGAAAGCCTTGGAACGTGCTTATAAACAGGCTGGATTTACACCGCAAACCGTTGGTTTAATTGAAGCACACGGTACGGGAACAATGGCAGGAGACCCGGCAGAATTTGCCGCGTTGAAAGCTGTATTTAGTCAGGATAATCAGACGCAATCTATCGCTCTTGGCAGCGTTAAATCTCAGATTGGACATACCAAAGCCGCAGCTGGAGCCGCAAGTTTGATTAAAACAGCTTTGGCTTTACACCACAAGGTTTTACCACCAACAATCAACGTTACCAAACCAAATCCCAAATTAGAAATTGAGTCATCACCGTTTTATTTAAATACACAAACTCGTCCTTGGTTGCAGGTGGGAGAAACACCCCGACGTGCTGGTGTCAGTTCCTTTGGTTTTGGAGGAACAAATTATCATGTTGTGTTGGAAGAATACTGCAATCAAAAACAGCAATTTCGCATCCACCGCACTGCTCAGGAGCTAATACTCTGTGCATCTTCTCCCGAACAGTTGTTAGCGAAATGTGAATCGGTACTAGTTGAGTTAGAATCGGATGCAGCTTCAGAATCTTACCGCGAATTAGTTAATCAAAGTAAATCCTTAGAAATTCCCCTAACAAACGCAAGATTGGGATTTGTCGCTGACTCCGTAGCTGAAACAGTCAAAAAACTGCGGGTATGCATAAATTGGTTCAAAAAGCAACCACAAGCAGAAAATTGGCAGCTTCCGCAAGGGGTATATTACCGCAAGACTGGAATGCAATTGCAGGGTAAAGTAGTAGCTTTATTTTCCGGTCAAGGTTCGCAATACTTGGAAATGGGACGGGAATTAGCGATGAATTTCCCTCTAATCCAGCAAACTTATAATCAAGTTGATAATTTATTTTGCGAAGCCGGTTTATCCCCGATTTCCGAGAAAGTATTTCCCGCACCCGTATTTGAACCCGCACAAAAACAGCAACAAGCACAAGCTTTACAGCAAACTGAAATATCTCAAAGTGCGATTGGTGCATTTAGTGTCGGGGTATATAAATTATTGCAACAGGCTGGATTTAAACCGGATATTGTAGCCGGACATAGTTTTGGAGAACTGACAGCATTATGGGCTGCGGAAGTGTTGAGCGATCGCGATTATTTCTACTTGGTAAAAGCGCGGGGACAAGCGATGGCAAAACCTGCCGATTCTCACCAAGATACGGGAGGGATGCTTGCAGTTAAAGGTGATGTAGCAGAAGTTAAAACAGTAGTTGCGGAGTTTCCTGAAGTTAAAATTGCTAACTGTAACTCTCCTAACCAAATAGTTTTAGCGGGTGCGATCGATAAAATTGCTCGGATAAAGCAGGTTTTGACAGATCAAGGCTTTTCGACGATTAATTTACCCGTTTCTGGCGCTTTTCATACACCGTTGATTAGTTATGCTCAAAAACCCTTTGCTCAAGCGGTTAATGAGGTGACTTTCAATACTCCCAAAATCCCGATTTATACTAATACCACCGCCGAACTTTATCCTCAAAAACCTGAGTCTATTAGAAAAAATCTGCAAGCGCATATCAGTCAGTCAGTACTGTTTGAGCAAGAAATTGAAAACATCTATAACAAAGGTGGTTATTGCTTTGTGGAATTTGGACCTCGAAGTATTTTAACCAACTTAGTAGATGAAATTTTAGGCTCGCGTCCGCACATGGCGATCGCACTTAATGGTAGTCGTCAAAAAGATAGCGATACCCAACTCCGAGAAGCTGTAATCCAGTTGCGCGTTGCTGGTTTACCGTTGGCTAATCTTGACCCCCATCAGTTGGAATTGAAGTCTCCACAAGCTAAAAGCAGCCAGTTAAATGTATCTTTGGGTAGCTTTAATTACGTGTCCGAAAAAACCAAAGCGGTATTTACGCAAGCTTTAGCAAATGGGCATGGGGAACATTTAGTTACAGCGAATGGCAATGGACATTCTCAAAACGGTAAAAGCTCGCAAAATGGGAATGGACATTTAGTTACAGCGAATACGGTGCTATTAAATGGTAATGGCAACGGTAACGGTAACGGACATAAGCTGATACAAGAATCATCAGTAGAACAAGCGTCTCCGATGAACGGATCTGTCGCGACAATAAATAAATCTGAGCCATATCGCAATGGTTATGTTGTTGAATCTGAACTGATTGCTTCCATAGAATCTACTCTCGAACAGTTTAGCCAGACTCAAAGTCAAACTTTGGAAGTTCACGGACAGTATTTAGATAATCAGCGGGAATACGCACAATCCTTTTTCCAACTGATGCAGCAGCAAAATGCTTTATTTTCTCATCTTGCTCAGTCGGAAGAAAAGCAACCTGTAGAACAAATCATTGAAAGTGCCGAACGCAGCATGATGCGGGTTCACGACCATCAAGCAGATACCCTGCACCTCCACAAACAGTATTTGCGATCGCAGGTGGAATCCACACAAAACTTTTTTAAGTTAACTCAGCAAGGTTATTCGCATCTGTTACAAGGAGAAGAGTTAACAAAAATACAGCCAGAGGTGAAGTTTAGCAGTAAAAGCACTGGGATGAATACAGTAGAAAAGTTTTCAGCTAAACCTGTCACCGTTGCTGTAGAAGTCAATGGTCATGAGTCGATAATTAAAGACAGCGGAGTTGCAAATAAAACCAGGATTGAAAATCAGCCGCAAAAAGTTTTAGAGATAGACATCGAAACTTTAAGCAAAACCTTACTTGCGGTAGTCAGCGATAAAACTGGTTATCCGGTGGAAATGCTTGAACTAGACATGGATATCGAAGCAGATTTGGGGATTGATTCGATCAAACGAGTGGAAATAATCGGTGCATTACAAGAACAATTACCCGCTTTACCGCAGCCGAATTTAGAGGAAATGGCAGAAGTAGAACTGCGTACCATCGGTCAAATCGTCGATTATATGCAGGTGAAGCAAGGGGGAATACAGAGGGAAGAAAAGATTGAAACACTTCTGGTAAATAAAACTGAGATTGAGGATGCGGAATCGGTAATTGATAACGAAACCTTGAGTCAAAATTTGCTGATGGTGGTGAGCGATAAAACTGGTTATCCAGCAGAAATGCTCGAACTAGAAATGGATATCGAAGCAGATTTAGGGATTGACTCAATTAAACGGGTGGAAATAATTGGTGCATTACAAGAACAATTACCCGCTTTACCGCAACCGAATTTAGAGGAAATGGCAGAAATTGAACTGCGAACCCTCGCACAAATTGTGGATTATATGCAGTCTCTGACAACAGAAACCGAAAAAAAAAAGTCGTTTTTAGTAGTTGATGACAAGCAACCCCAACCAAAGCACAACATTCACAGAGTAAAAGTAAAGCAACAGTTTCTACCTCCCCCCGATCGATTGGATTTCGACTTACCTCCAGGGAATATCTGTTTATTGACTGATGATGGTTCTCAACTTACTTGTGAAGTCGCTCAAAATCTGAAAAATAAAGGTTGGTCAGTTGTAGTTATTAGCTTGAATCAATCCACGAAATCATCATTACCAGCGGGTATTGAGCAAGTAATACTCGAAGATGGTAGCGATGAACAAATACAGTCACAATTGACAGCGATTAAAGCCAAATACGGAGATATTGCCGCATTTGTGCATTTACATCCCCAAGATCGAGCAGAAACAATTATCAAGCAGGTATTTTTCCTTGCCAAACATCTTAAAACATCCCTAACACAAGCAGCGAAATTAGGACGTAGTTGCTTCGTAACGGTGACTCAACTTGATGGTGAATTAGGTTGTTCCGGTAAAAATGAATTTAGTGCAATTGCAGGTGGATTATACGGATTAACCAAATCCTTACGGTGGGAATGGCAATCAGTTTTTTGTAGAGCCATTGATTTAAGTCCCGATTTAGATATTACCACTGCAACACAACATATTCTTGCCGAACTACACGACCCAAATCGTTTAATTTCCGAAGTTGGATATAGTTCCAGAGGAAGGATGACAGTTGTCAGTGAACAGTGAGCAGTGAGCAGTTAAGAGTGTTACCTTATCCCCTTGTCCCCCCATCCCCCCATCCCTCATTCCCTATTAATGTGATGATTAATCAAAATTCTGTATGTCTTATAACTGGTGGTGGTAAAGGAATCACTGCTAAGTCGGCTATCAAGATCGCTCAAGAGTATAAATGTAAGTTTGTTTTATTGGGGCGATCGCCTTTGTCAAATACTCCAGAACCTGCTTGGGTGAATGATTGTAGCTCGGAGGTGGAGTTGAAGCGGCGGATTTTGGAACGGCTTGTGGCTGATGGTGAAAAACCTACACCGATCGTGGTACAGCGAGAGTATCAAACTATTGCGACAAGACGCGAGATTGAGCAAACCCTTGCAGCGATCGCACAAGCGGGGGGGAAAGCAGAATACCTCAGCGTTGATGTCACTGTGGAAGATGTATTGCAACAGAAATTAGCCGAAGTTCAACAACGTTTGGGTAAAATAACTGCGATCGTTCATGGTGCTGGTAATTTAGCCGATAAACCGATTGAAAAGAAAACGGAATCTGATTTCGATCGGGTTTACAATCCGAAAGTTAAGGGGTTGACTAATTTACTAAAATGTGTACCACCGAGTCAGCTAGATTCTTTGGTTTTGTTTTCTTCGGTGGTGGGATTTTATGGAAATGCGGGACAAACGGATTACTCAATTGCTAACGAAACGCTGAATAAAACAGCTTATTTAATTAAACAACAATATCCCGATTGTCATGTAGTGGCTATCAATTGGGGTCCTTGGGATAGTGGAATGGTAAGTCCAGAATTAAAGCGAGCATTTGCTCAACGCAACATTGAGACGATTCCGGTGGAAGTTGGAACGCAAATGTTAATAGAAGAATTAGCTGCTGAAGATACACAGATAATCATTGGTTCTCCTTTAACACCTTCCCCGGTTGCTTTAGACTCAGAATTAAAAAACTACCGGATTCGTCGCTGCTTAAAATTAACTGACAATCCATTTTTACAAGACCACGTAATCGCAGGTTATCCGGTACTTCCCGCTACTTGTGCAATTAATTGGATTGCCAATACTTGCGAACAACTTTATCCAGGATACAAATTTTTTAGTGTTCAAAACTATAAAGTTTTAAAAGGAATTATATTTGATGATAGCTTAGCAACAGAATATATTTTAGATTTAGAAGAAATTTCTAAAAACAATGGTAATGAAGTTGTTTTAGATGCCAAAATATCAAGTAAAAATAAACAAGGTAAAACCCGCTATCACTTCAGCGAGGAAATCATACTTAAACAGCAAATTAATCATGCTCCTCTCTACAATTTATTTGATTTAACAGTAGATAATAACAGCTTTACCTCCCGCGAAGAGATATATCAAAAAGGAGGAGCCAGCTTATTTCATGGTACGGCTTTTCAAGGAATAGAAAAAGTTTTAAATATCAGTCCAGAAAAAATTACTATCCAGTGCAATTTAGCAACCGTAGAGCTTGAGAAACAAGGACAATTCCCCGTTCAAGCCTTCAATCCTTATATAGTTGACGTACAGATTCATTCACTATGGCTTTGGGTACAGCACTTTCATCAATGTGGCTGTTTACCATCAGGAATTATGACTTACGAGCAATTTGCTTGTATTCCCTTCTCAGAAACATTTTATATTTCTTGCGAAATCAACAGCAAAACAGAAACAGCAGCAGTAGCTCAAATTATCGCTCACGATCGCCAAGGAAAAATATACACCAGAATCCAACAAGCTAAAGGAACAATATTACCCATAAAACTAGCTAAACAGTGAACAATGAACAGTGAGCAGTGAACAGTTTAAAATTATTTATCCTCATTACCTTTGACCTTTCTTCTTTCGTCTGCGGTTAATTAAAAAACTATGGAAAAAACTATAAACAATCCAAACCTCAAACTAGCCATAATTGGTATGGATATAAATTGGGGTTCATCGGTCGGACTAGATGCATTTGAACGCATTATTTATGAAGTAAAAGAAAATATTTCCTCTCCAGTCAACTTAAAAATAACTCAGGTAGTTGATAACGCTCTCCAAGATACCAACTTAGAACCATCAAAAATTGCTGTAATTATTGCCACTGATGAAGATGAAACAGCGAGAATTTCGCAAACAGAACTTAATAAAAATTACTTCATTACTACAACAGAAAAAACTGTAATTAAGGCGATAAAAACAGCGCAAAAATTGCTCGTAAAACAAGTAGAAGCTGTAATTATTGTTGTTAATACTTTACAAATTGCCGGTGCATTAGTCTTAATTGATGCTGATGCTCAGAAAAACCAGCAACGTATCTACGCAACAATTGATGCGTTAACTCTTGCTCAAAGTCCTGCTTCAATACAAACAATAACTCAAACTTGTCAGCAGGCTTTTAATATTGCTGGAATTAAACCCGAAGACATTAGTTATTTAGAAAGCAGCAGTATTTTAGAACCGAATCAGTTAGAAATTAAAGGTTTAGTAGCAGCTTATCAAACCGCGACAGAATTAAGTTGTGCAATAGGTAGCGTTACGAACATCGGTAATGCTGCCGCTTTAGAAATTGCCAGCATCATCAAAACAGCTTTATGCCTTTACTATTGCTATATCCCCGCCGTTCCGCAATGGTCAAGCCCGAAAAATCCCGAACTATGGCAAGGTAGCCCTTTTTATGTAGATACTCAGTCAAAACCCTGGTTTTTAGCAGCAGAAGCTCATCAAAGAATTGCCGCGATCGATATTAATCACAATGAAACATCGGCTCATTTAATTTTATCCTCAGCACCAGAGCAAGAACGTGACAGCAGATATTTAACCAAAATTCCCTATTATTTATTTCCCTTAGCTGCTGATGAACCTGGTGAATTATTAGAACAAATTGAAGCTTTAGAAAAAATAATATCAGATGATTCCTTAGCAACTACCGCAGCACAAACCTTTGAAACCTATCAAAAACGACAAAATGCGACTTATGCTGTAGCCATTCTCGGACGCAACCCCAAGGAATTGCAACGCGAAATACAACGCGCTTTTGAAGGTGTTAAAAATGCTGTATTAACTGGGGGAGAATGGAAAACTCCTGTAGGTAGTTATTTTACAGCTAATCCTTTAGGTAAAAAAGGTAAAGTTGCCTTTGTATATCCAGGTGCTTACAGTTCTTATGTCGGAATCGCTCGGAATCTATTTCGCTTGTTTCCTAAAATTTGGGATTCTCCGATTATTCAAAGCGTTTATAGTCGCGTCGCTAGTATTGACAAATTTCTCTATCCCCGCAGCTTGAAAGCTTTCACGAAAAGACAATTAGAAGCATTAGAACAGCAGTTAATCGATAATCCGCTTTCAATGCTGGAATCGGAAGTAGGGATTGCAGGATTGATCGGTGTTGTACTCAGAGATTATTTTAAACTGCGACCTGACTGTTGCTTTGGTTACAGCGTCGGGGAAACTACAATGGCGATCGCGCAAGGAATTTGGACTGATTTTAACCCAATTAGCAGCGGTTTAAATTCCTCGCAACTCTTCACCACAAGATTGTCGGGTGATAAAAATGCGGTGCGAGAATACTGGGGATTGAAAGACGAAATCAAAGGCGAATTTTGGCGTAATTACGTCTTAATGGCGGAAATTTCCCAAGTTAGAGCAGCAATTAAAAACGAAGAGAAAGTTTATTTAACTCAGATTAATACACCCAAAGAAGTTGTCATAGCTGGAGATACAGCAGCTTGTCAAAGAGTAATTAAAGCGATCGGTTGTAATGCAATTCCCGCACCCTTCAACCATGCGATCCACTGTGAAGCAATGGCTTCTGAATACGATGAATTTGTGAAACTGCATACCCTACCGATTAAAAACAAACCTCAGATCGATTTTTATTCAGCTTCAGAGTACGGACTGCTTAACCTTGATAGTAAGGCTATGGGTCATAGTATTGCCAAAGTTTTGTGTCAGCAATTTGATTTTCCCCGCATCGTCAACCGTCTTTATGCAGATGGAGCGAAAATTTTTGTCGAAGTAGGGGCTGGAAACGCTTGTTCGCGCTGGATTGGAGAAAATCTTCAGGGACGCGAACACACCACAGTATTTTTAAATCGTCGGGGAGTAGATGAACATACCACCTTACTTAGAGGTTTAGCTCAACTTTTCTCTCATCGAGTTCAGATAGATTTATCACCGCTGTATAACTTAAATTCTTCTAGTTTGAATTCTCCCCAAATAGAAGTACAAAAAATTCCACAACCTGTAACTAAGTGCGATCGAGAGCGAGAAATAATAACTTTGTCTCCATATTATTGGGGTAATTTTACTACACAAGAGTTACAAACATCGGCAAAATTAAACTACGAAAATATCGAATTCATCAAACTGGCAAATTATCCAGAAACAGACTTAATGAATACAGATAGTAAATATCCCATCTCATCATTAATCAAGAAACAAGTAAATTCTAATTTAACCAACAATAAATTAACTGGATTTTTACAGAATCATGCCAAAAAAATCGCTGAAACTAATCAGCAATCCAGTGAAGCCCATTCGACGTTTTTACAAACTAGAAAAAAATCATTCGGACAGATGGTGAAATTGGTTGAGCTTCAGCTATCTGTTTTTGAAAAGGAACACAGAACAGGGAAAACTGAGGAGAAATGAGAAGACAAAGATTATTTTTGTGAGGGAGTAGGGAGTAGGAAGTAGGGAAAAAAGAAATTATATCGGTAATCTTGGAGCGTGATGGGAGTAACTATTAATTCCCAATCCAAAATCTAATCCAAAATTTAAAACTTGTGCTGAGCTTGCCGAAGTATCTAAAATCTAAAATCAAATGACTACCATCAACACAGCCCCAGAAAAAAACGGTCGCGATCGCAAATTAATCAACTTAATTACAAATAATCAAGATATTGCTTTTGATGAAACAGGAATTAAATCCAAATTATTAACTTTAAATCAACCTTGTTACGTTGTTAGAGTCAATGAGAAAATCGGATTTACTCATCATTTTGTTGCTTCGGAGCAGGTATTACTGATGGCATTACCACCCCTAACGCTGCAACAATTAGGAGACCGAAATTTTCTCGAATTCCATAATGTCAAATATGCTTATACCGCAGGTGCAATGGCTGGTGGTATTGCTTCAGAAGAGTTTGTCATTGCTTGCGGAAAAGCCGGAATTCTTAGTTCCTTTGGATCTGGAGGTTTGAGTCGGGAACGTATCGAAGCTGCAATCAAGACTATTCAGCAAGCTTTACCCCAAGGACCCTACGCTTTCAATCTGCTCCATAGTCCCAGCGAACCAGCGATGGAACGGGGTGCGGTTGACTTGTACTTGCAATATCAAGTAAAAACTGTCGAAGCCTCCGCTTTTCTCGATATTACGCCGAATATCGTCTACTACCGTGCTGCCGGATTAAGTCTTAATAGCAATAATCAAATTGAAATAAACAACAAAGTTATCGCTAAAGTTTCTCGGCGAGAAGTAGCCAGTAAATTCCTCGCTCCTGCACCGCTGAAAATGCTTCAGGAACTGGTCAAGCAAGGCTTAATTACCGAGCTACAGGCTACCTTAGCTCAAAAAGTTCCTATCGCCGACGATATTACCGTTGAAGCTGATTCTGGCGGACATACAGACAATCGCCCTTTAGTTTGTTTGTTGCCTTCCATACTCGAACTACGCGATGAAATTCAGCAACAATACGGTTACATTAACCCCGTGCGAATTGGTGTAGCAGGAGGTATAGCCACCCCACAATCGGCATTAGCAGCTTTTATGATGGGTGCTGCTTACATAGTCACAGGTTCGATCAATCAATCCTGTGTAGAAGCCGGAACCTGCGAACATACAAAAAAACTGCTAGCACAAGCCGAAATGGCAGACGTAATCATGGCACCAGCAGCCGATATGTTTGAAATGGGAGTGAAATTGCAGGTACTAAAACGCGGCACGCTTTTCGGAATGCGAGCTCAATTATTATCTGACATTTACCAACGTTACGAATCGATTGAAGATATCCCCGTTGCAGAAAGAGAAAAGTTAGAAAAGCAAATTTTTCGCCAAAGCTTAGATGCAATTTGGGCAAGTACTCAGACATATTTAGCACAACGCAATCCCCAGAAATTGGAAAGGGCTGTTAAAAATGCCAAATTCAAAATGGCATTAATATTCCGCTGGTACCTCGGCTTATCCTCTCGCTGGTCAAACTCAGGGGAACAAGGGCGAGAAACCGACTATCAAATTTGGTGCGGCCCCGCGATGGGTGCTTTCAACAATTGGGTAAAAAACACTCATCTCGCCCAACCGGAAAACAGGCACGTAGTTGATATTGCTGATCGCATCCTCACCGGAGCCGCATATTTATACCGACTACAAAACTTGAAAATGCAAGGGCTAGAATTACCCGCACGTTTGTCTCAGTATCACCCAGATTTGCAGTGATGGGGAGAAGGGGGGATGGGGAGAGGGGGAGATAGGGAGATGGGGAGACAAGGAGATGGGGAGACAAGGGAACAGAATAAATTTAAATTACCAATCCCCAATTACCAATTACCAATTACCAATTACCAATTACTAATTATGCCTTTAAACGCTCAAGATATTCAAAGTTGGATGGTTTCTCAGTTAGCAGAACAGTTAAATATTGAAGCGGATGAAATTGATATTCAGGAACCTTTAGATACTTACGGTTTAGATTCAGCAAACGCGATGATTTTGGCTAGTAAAGCTGAAAAGTTATTAGGATTTGAATTACCTCTTAATTTGTTATGGCTTTATCCTAATGTCGAAGGACTTTCGCAACGTTTAGCAGAAGAGATAATCGAATCGCAACAAGAAACCGGACATCAAAAATTAAAAGTAACAGAATTCAAATTAGATTTAGGTGCTGAGGTAATTCTTGACCCAAGTATAGAGCCTTTGAAAGTACCTTTTGAGCCTAAAGATGAGCCGGAAAGTATTTTATTAACCGGGGGAACGGGCTTTTTAGGAGCTTTTTTAATTCAAGAAATTTTACATCAAAGTAAAGCCGATATCTATTGTTTGGTAAGAGCAAATGATGCCGAATCTGGAAAAAATCGCTTACTACAAAACTTGCAGCGTTATGAAATTTGGCAGGAAAAATATGGTTCGAGAATTATTCCGGTTATCGGCGATTTATCTCAGCCATTTTTAAATCTTTCTGAGGAAAAATATAATTTATTAGCGACCAAAATTGATACTATTTATCATGGCGCTGCTTTACTTAACTATGTTTATCCATATTCAGTAATGAAGGCTGCAAATGTTTTGGGAACTCAAGAGATTCTCAGATTAGCTTGCCAGGTCAAACGTAAACCCGTACATTATGTATCTAGCGTCGCCATATTTGAATCAACTGCTTATACAGGTAAAGTTGTTGAAGAACAAGATAATTTTGATGACCATGAAGGAATTTTCTTGGGTTATTCTCAGACAAAATGGGTCAGCGAAAAGTTAGTTAAAATAGCTGGTTCGCGAGGACTTCCTATAACTATTCATAGACCACCTTTAATTAGTGGACACAGTGAAACCGGAATTAGCAATACCGAAGATTTCGTTTGTTTAATGTTGAAAGGCTGCGTACAGATGAAAGCTTTTCCTAATATTAACTACTGGTTGGATATGTCTCCTGTTGATTATGTAAGCAAGGCAATTGTTTATTTATCTCAACAGCCTTCCTCAGTTTCTAAAGCCTTCCATTTACAGCATCCCCAACCAATTCACTTGAGTCAACTAGTTAACTGGATTTCCACATTAGGCTACGAAATCGAACAAATTCCCTACGAAGACTGGTTGAATAAATTACAAAGTAGCGCTTGTACTCCTGATAATCCGCTTTACACTTTAAAACCATTTTTACTTCAGCGTTGGACGGAAGAACAGTTAACTGCAACTGAAATATATACGCAAGAAAGAAGACCAAAAGAAATCAGTTGCAAACAAACCCTTAATGCACTCGCAGGTTCCGACATCATTTGTCCTCCTCTCGACCCGCAGCTATTTGGTAAATACTTATCCTACCTGTTGCAAAGCGGTTTCCTGAGCGCAGTGTAGGACAGTTACTATCTTCGTTTCGTGTAGTGCGAGCGTCTCGCTCGCTATCTACTCTAGCTACTAAAAATTACTGTTACACTTTGAATTGTGACAAACAATTGTGACAAACAATTTAACAGTTTAAGAACTAAAAAAGCAAAAATTAATGCATAAAATAGCGATTATAATTTTCTGTTTACTTGTAAGCTTGGCAATATTTTATGTATGCCTAACAATTGCTTTTGTATCCAAATTGAATCAATCTCAAAGGATACCGCAGAAAAAAGATTTAATTACGAATAAATTGCCATCGGCTGCGGTAATTCTTTGTTTACGTGGTGCAGACCCATTTTTACCTAAATGTTTGGAGGCACTGCTTAATCAAAACTATCCTAATTATCAGTTACAAATAGTAATAGATAGTGATGAAGATCCAGCTTGGAATATAGTTACTCAAACGGTAAATCAGGCAGCAGCAAAACACGTTAAAGTTAGCTCTTTGGTGGTTCCGCGTGCCACTTGTAGCCTTAAATGTAGTGCATTAGTGCAGGCTATCTCTAAGTTAGATAATAATTGCGAAGTGGTAGCGCTAGTAGATGCTGATACGGTTGTACATTCCAATTGGTTGCGTGAATTAATTAGTCCTTTAAGCGATCCTCAAGTTGGAGCCACAACAGGCAACCGTTGGTATCTGCCGCAAGGTAGATATTGGGGAGATGTAGTTAGATATATTTGGAATGTAGCTGCCGTAGTTCAGATGTACTTTTACCAGATTCCTTGGGGTGGAAGTTTAGCAATCAAAACAGAAGTTTTTCGTCAAACACAACTTTTAAAGAAGTGGGAACAAGCTTTTGGCGAAGACACAATGCTAAAGCAAATTTTGCAACAACAAGGGCTAAGAGTCGAGTTTGTACCTTCCATAATTATGGTAAATCGTGAAGAAAGCGATTTAAAAAGCTTTCTAAGTTGGGTTAAACGTCAATTGCTTAGCTCTCGACTTTATCACACCGCTTGGAATGCGATCGCCATTCATGGAATTCTAACTACGGTGCTTCCTACAATAGTGCTGATGTTTTTGCCAATCATGTGGTTGAATAAACAATGGTCTAATTTGGCTTATTTTGCTGGTGGATTAGCTATCTATATAGTTACCCAAATTCTGTGTTTGGTAATCTTAGAATATCAAGTACGAAGTATAGTTAAAGCCCGTGGCGAAACGCTACCATCAATTAATATAAGTACAATTTTCAAAGTCTTATTGGCACTTCCTCTGACTCAAATAGTTTATGCTTTAGCGCTAACTTCAGCAATGTTTATGCAACAAGTTCAATGGCGCGGTATTACCTATCAAATCAAAGGTCCGTGGGATATTAAATTAGTAAAATATCAACCATATACTTATGTCGAAAAACCTGTAGATATAGCATCTCTTTGAGTAAGGTTAATTTAATTTTAGATTTTGGATTGTCTTTCAAGAAGCTTACAGATTTTATTTTAATTATCATCATGGGACGAAATAGTCATGGTTCAAAAGGAAAGTCAGCCTTTAACTAAACCCCTCTCCCGGCGACTTATGTATGTACTAGTGGCTTTCGCTTTGAGCGGTGGGGCTGTCTTCTACACCTTGGTACAGCTTCGCTCTCATTCTCAACAACAAGCCGCATCTACTACACAACCAATCGAACCAGCTATTATTGGGGTTGCAGCTTTAGGACGATTGGAGCCACAAGGAGAAGTGATTCGTTTATCTGCACCAACTTCCACTGGAAGTAACAGAGTCACGCAGCTTTTAATCAAAGAAGGCGATCGCGTGCGTAAAGACCAAACAGTGGCGATTATGGAAAGTCACGACATTAGCCAAGCCGCTTTAAATAAAGCCAAAGTAGACGTTGAAGTTGCTTCATCCGAGTTAGCGCGAGTCAAAGCTGGTGCGAAAACCGGAGATATTCAGGCTCAAAAAGAAGCGATCGCTCGCTTGAGAGCCGAACTAGAAGGACAAATAGCCACTCAAAAAGCAACCATCGCTCGAATCACAGCCGAAGTTGGAAATGCCGAAATTGAAAATCAGCGCTATCAAGAACTTTACAAAGCCGGAGCAGTGGCTGCTTCCCAAGCCGATACCCGCCGCTTACGACTCGAAACCGCCCAACAACAACTTCAAGAAGCCAAAGAAACATTAAATCGAACTATCCAAACCACTAAAATTCAGTTAGACGAAGCCAAAGCAACCTTAAACAGCGTTACAGAAGTGCGTCCCGTCGATGTACAAGTAGCCCAAGCTCAATTAGAAAGTGCGATCGCTGTTGTCAAACAACGATTAGCTGATTACGAATTAACCTCTATTCGCTCTCCCATAGCCGGTCAAGTCCTCGAAGTCAACATCCGTCCGGGAGAAGCAGTTGGTAATCAAGGAATTGCCAACATCGGTAAAACAAACCAAATGTACGTCGTTGCTGAAGTCTACGAAACCGACATTCAAAAAGTGCGTATCGGTCAGCCCGCAGTCATTACCAGCGCTGCTTTCACCGGAAAACTACAAGGAACAGTCAGTCAAATCGGATTGCAGGTAGACAAGCAAGACGTTTTCGACGTTAACCCACAAGCAGACACAGACAGCAAAGTCGTTGACGTAAAAATCCGCCTCAAACCAGAAGACAGCAAAAAAGTCGCCGATTTAACAAACCTGCAAGTACAAGTATTAATTAAAACAGTGAACGGCGACCAGTTTTTAACTCCTAACTCCTAACTTTCGATCATGACCATCCCCGTTGCTTGGCTACAATTAACTCAACAAAGAGTACGCTTTGTAGCGACTTTAGCAGGTATTGCTTTTGTCGTTATTCTGATTTTTATGCAATTCGGTTTTCAGGATGCACTCTACTCTAGCGCTACACAATTACATCAAAAGTTTAAAGGAGATTTATTTTTAATCAGTTCTCAATATAATGCTTTAACTTCTCAACAGAGCTTTCCTCGTAGTCGCTTATATCAAGCTTTAGCATTTAATGGTGTAGAGTCAGTCAACCCCGTTTACGTTCAATTTGCTAAATTAAAAAATCCTTATACAGGGGAAAAAAATCCTATTTATGTAATTGGTTTTGACCCAGCCGCGCCAGCTTTTAACTTACCATCCGTAAACAAATTATTACCTTTAATTCAACTTCCCGATACAGTTCTTTTTGACGGAGCTTCCCGACCGGAATATGGTCCAATTGCTCAAGACTTTTCGGCAGGTAAAGATATTAAAGTAGAAGTATTTAGTTACAACGCTCCGATTGGATATAAAGTAAAAATTGGCGGCTTATTTCCCCTCGGTCCTTCCTTTGGTGTAGATGGTCATTTAATTATGAGCCATTCAACTTTATTGCGAACCTTTCTTGACCGTAATGCCAGTTATATAGATATAGGTTTAATTAACCTCGAAGAAAACGTTGATCGAGAAAAAGTTTTGGCAAATTTAAAAGCCAATTTACCTAAAGATATCCGAGTTCTAACCCGTGAAGATTATATTAAACTCGAAAAAGACTATTGGTCTTTACGCACACCAATCGGTTTCGTGTTCGGTTTAATGACAGTCATGGGATTAGTAGTAGGAACTGTATTTGTCTACCAAATTCTTTATAGCAATATTTCTACAAGTTTAGTCGCTTTTGCAACCTTAAAAGCAATGGGATTCAAACATAAATATTTATTAAAAGTTGTATTTCAACAAGCTTTACTTTTAGCTGTACTTTCTTTTATACCAGGATTAATCGTAACTTTCGGTTTGTATGACATAGCTAAAGATGCCACTAAATTACCAATAATTATGACTTGGGATAAAGGAACATTAGTGTTACTTTCGGTAACTTCAATGTGTTTAGTGTCTGGTTTTTTAGCAGTACAAAAATTAAAATCTGCCGACCCTGCGGATATTTTCTAACTATGGGTATAGGGCATAGGGTAAATAATTTTTAACTCATAACTCATAACTCCTAACTCCTCCCTCCTCCCTCCTCCCTCTTTCTAACTAATAATCATGAATCAATCTATTATAAAAATCAGAAATTTAAATTATTATTACGGCGATAAAGCATTAAAAAAACAAATTTTATTTGATATCAATTTAGAAGTTAATGCTAAAGAAGTTACGCTCCTCACAGGTCCTTCTGGTTCGGGTAAAACCACATTATTGACTTTAATTGGTGGTTTACGTTCAGTTCAAGAAGGAAGTCTTCAGTTTCTTGGAAAAGAACTATTGGGAGCTAGTTCCGAGCAATTGGTGGAAGTACGTCGTCAAATAGGCTATATTTTTCAAGGTCATAACTTATTAGAATTTTTAACCGCACGACAAAACGTGCAAATGTCATTAGAACTGCAATCAATTCCCGAAAAAGAATCAATATCTAGAGCGGAAGCAATGTTAAAGTCTGTTATGTTGGGGAATCGGGTAGATTATTACCCCAGCCAACTTTCAGGTGGACAAAAGCAAAGAGTTGCGATCGCTCGTGCTTTAGTTGGTCATCCCAAATTAATTCTTGCTGATGAACCGACCGCAGCTTTAGATAGTAAAACAGGAAGAGACATCATCGAACTTATGCAGCGACTATCTAGAGAACAAGGTTCGGCAGTCTTGATGGTAACTCATGATAACCGTATTTTAGATGTCGCAGACCGCACCATCAATATGGAAGATGGTTTTATCCAAAAAATAACTAAATCGGCAGGAAAAGTTGCAACTAAGTAACGAAAATTAACTCATTATATACTGATAAGTACTTTTAAATTAACAAGCATCTAATCTTCAGCTAGTAGTGTCAGCTTCTAGCTTGCTTGTAAAATATAACCAAATAGAAGCTTATCCTTCCATGCGGGAACACCTTGCGGTGAACGGACACAATTATGGGATAAATTATTTTTTGGAAGTTCCTTACTTGTAACAGTTTTCAGCCGATTGATTCGATCGCTGCATTAATTCGACTAACATAATAACTACCTTTTCCTTAACTTTTCCCTGCTGACAAATACAGTATATTGCTCAACAATATGAGCGTGTATTCTGTTTTCTGCCTTATTCAAGGTATACACAGTTGAAACACACTGACAGAGGTTTTGGCATCAGGGTCATGCATCTTTTCTCACTCTTGTAACAAGCTTATTAGGCTCATACCAAAAAACATGGTTATCCGTCTATTTTCCAACAATTGAAAGTTGTTGGTTTCATTGTTCAAAATTGAGAGATTTTTCACTTGCTCGTATTGGCAGAAGTAAATTTCAGTAAATCTCTGCTATATAAATGCGGTAAGTAATAACATCGTATGAATATAATTCATTAAAAATCTGAAAGCCCAAATACAAAAAAATGAGTAACAACATTTCTAGTTTAATTGTTATAGACCCATCTATCAAAGATTTCCATTTATTAGAAGATCGGATATTAAAGGGTGTAATGCCTCAAGCACAAGTAGTTATATTGCGACCTGACAAGAAAGAAATTGAGCAGATTAGTTATGCCGTACAAAACAACTTTCCTCTTTCAAATATTCATATTATTTCACAAGGTTCGCCTGGTTGTTTGTATTTAGGTAATAGTAGTTTATCCGTTCATAATTTTAATTACTATGCATCTCAATTAAAAAAATGGTCGGTTCGCAGCATTTTCTTGTACGGTTGTAACATCGGCACCGAGGTAATTGGTAAAAAATTTATTTTGCGTTTATATAAAATAACCGGCGCAAAAATTTCTACTTTGGTAAGTACACAAGGAGTACATACAAAAGTAGGAGTCGGGATTTGGACTACTAACCAATATACATCGATCAAACCAGAGTTAGCAGCATTAACAACATAGGCAATCTATTTTTATCGGAAATATTACAGAGTTTCCTTCTTTACTTATCAACTCCAAGCAATATTTTATGTATAATGACCAGAAAGTCAGCTTTGACACCGTTCGTACTTTAGTTTTTATTGACGATGCCGTGGAAGACTTTCAGAGTTTAGTTAAAGCTTTATTACCTTCTTCACAGATAATTTTAATTCGACCTAACCATAATGAAATCGAAGAAATTACTCAAACTTTAAACAAATATATTCGTCTCAAAACTCTTCATATTATTTCTAACGGTTCTCCTGGTTGTTTATATTTGGGAGAGAGTAATTTAAGCTTCTTTAATATCAAACATTATGCTTCTCTATTGAATACCTGGTCGGTACCCAATTTGTTGCTTTACGGATGCAATCTCGCTACTGGAAATACCGGAAAAGAGTTTATTAAACGTTTGCATTTATTAACAGGTGCTAATATTGGTGCGTCTATATCGATAGATGATACTGCCAAAGGAGTTTGCCTTCAGTTAAACTATTTCCTAGGAAAAATCAATTCCAATTTGACAATATTACCTTCAACTTGGCAAACAAATATTAAATTTCCAGATTGAAAACCGCTCTATAAAAAAGTCGATCTTTCCATCAAGATTAATTGCTTATTCTCCCTATTAGCTAATTTTTATTACTAGTTAAAATCGCTAGAAATTAAGCTATAGCAATCCTAATTGATATCTGAGGATATACGTGGATTATATGTTAGGATTACAAGTTAAATTTGATTCAGCCCTGGCGACTGTAAGTCGCACGTTGCTACAAGTCGGGGAACCCGCCCAAACGCAGTGGCTTGGCTACACAGGCAAAACCCGCCTGCGCGGGTTATTAGAATAGCGGTTTTAACTGCTAGCTTCTTTATAAATTTCTTACGAATCATTTAGGATTGCTATAGTCGAGATAGGGAACAAAAAATATACTTTTGATGATTCAAAAATCAAATCTAGCTTTATACATATTTGACGCTAAAAACTTCACCAATATCTACACGCGGTCGAATAAGTTGTGTTATCCTACCGATAGGTTGACAATCAGCAGCAATGCTCGTTTTATTCAAGATTTCCATACTGGTTCCAAAGTGTTCTTGGAAAAGTACTTGAGTTTGCTCGAAAGCAGTTTGTAAATCATCTCTATCTATTTTTCCCCGCTTACCAAAGTAAGGAAAGTGATGAACAAACTGACCAAATAGCATTTCGCAGTCTTCAGCGTATTTAATAGTATCGATAATGTGATAGTGCCATACTCGGTCAATTTCTTGATTCGGAACAAGATGACCGTTTGGGTAAAGATAAACCAACAGCAAAAACATCAAATAGTGTGATATTGCTTGTTTTATTTGCTGAGTATTCCATCTCTCTTCGTTTGAATTTATTAATCTATAAGCAATTGGTCCCAAATCGAGCCGTGTTAATTTTCCGATGAACGTCTGAACATCAGCAGGTAAAGTAGATTTAGCGAATAACATTTCGTCCACTCCGGATAAGAGGATTGAGTGAAAGAGGAGCGAATTAAATTCCACACATCTGATTCCATCGGAATTAATTCCCGATCCGGGTTTTTTAGAATACAAAGTGTTGCTTTATACTTTTTTTACTTTAGTGTCAAGTTTCTGTGAAGAAGTAGGGAGCAATTATTAAAATTTATTTAGAAGAAAGTAGAGAATAGGGAATAGAAAACTTCATAATCCGAAAAGATGGTGAAGTAAATAATAATAGTTATTCAGCAGATTTTCGACTTGATTTCTAACACCCTTTTTCGATTAAGTCGGTCGGTAGAAACCGGAAAGCTCGCTATTAGTTTCTAAGGAGCGAGACCTAGACACCACCATATACAGCCGATTTCATTTGACTGAGGTACAGGACATATCGTTATAAGGGAGTAGAGAGTAGGGGAATGTACCTCATTTATTTGCAAACTGCTGTATTATTCCAAAATTGGGATGCTCCCCGACCCTATTACCAATTACCAATTACCTATTTAGATGCAGTCCACCAAGTCAAAGCATAAGGTTGAGTTGGTTCGTTGATGCTATTTTTAAATTTAACGCTAATTTTATAGTTACCATTTTCCGGTACTGGGCAGAAAATATGTTCCACACTATCAACTCGGCTCACAGAAGCGCAACTACTACGATTATCTGAAGTACCATCTGCTCTAATTAAATGCAAATCGAGATTATTCAAACCGCGATCGCGAAAATTTTCTCCTTTATCATATTTACCATTTTTGTTATCGTCGTCGAGTTCTACTAACCTATCCCAAGCTAAAGTAATAGACACAAAACTGCCTTTTTGTAAAGGTTTCGCTAAAGCGTAATCCGCAGATGTTCCAGCGAAAATTGCACGATAATCCCAACCAATAGCCGGTACTGCTCGATCTGGACTCCACTGTCCAGCACTAAACTGTTGGTAAGCCCGAAAAGCATTTAAATGTCCGGTTCCCATCTGAGTATGTAAGGGAATTGCTGTATCTTTATAAGCATCAGAAGTCAGCCAGTCTTGATTCTGCTTATCAATTAAAGTACGAGTCATTCCCAATTTCAAACCATCTCCATCATCTTTAATCTTCTCTGCTGAATTCAGCAAAACAGCTTTCATCACTTCATGACGACGAGAATCAATACTCCAATTCGGTTTTTGTTGAGCAGATGATTTTTGCGATTTTTTTAATGTCGTATCACCAAATTCTTGTAGTAAAGCGATAGTACCCGTAACGTGAGGTGTAGCGAAACTAGTACCCGTGACCTTCTTAACTGTCCCATCGGGGTTGAGCAAGCGAATATTATTTCCAGGTGCAACAATACTGATGGTACGACGCGGACCTAAATTAAGTTCCTTCCCCGATAAACGTGCAGTCATCGACTCATTAATAGCTACCAAGTTAGAAACATCAAGTTTTCTAAAGATATCTTCTCGGCGAGAGGAAAAAGCAACGTTAATTCCATTAAAATTATCTGTAGGAATAGGAATACCACCCTTGCCCTGATTCCCTGCGATCGCGTACACAACATTATGAACCCGACTTGACCAATCAATACACAATGTAAGTAAAGCTTTCCCATCCAAAACTGGTTCTGGTCTAGGGTCGCGGCTTAGAGGTTCTCCAAAACTGAAGTTAATCGCACGTACATCATTACCATTTTGCAAAGCAATATGCTGTGTAGATAAACATTCCTCCGGTTGACCCATACCCTTGATAGAACCAACAGCAGAAGAATACAAACGCGCTCCCGGAGCAACCCCGCGAAACCCTTTGTCATTGCTAACCATTACACCAGCAACATTATAAGCATGAGGGTCAACTCCCTTATTAGATAAGGCAGGTTGATTCCCTTGGAAAACACCAGCCAATGGCACAGTTCGATTTTTAGAAACAGACTTATCTACTCCAAATTGACCGGGACGACCAATTTCCACTTGACCAATAGCAATTTTTTTACCAGATAAGTTATATGGTGGTTGATGTAACATCAAAGCATCAATACCGTCACTACCAATAGAACTAGTTAAAGCCAATACCGGCAAGCTCAAGCAAGAAGCACCACAACCCCAAATCACCCAGGTTAATTTTTTCATCTCAAACAATTTTAGATTTTAGATTAAAAGAGTTAGTAATTAGGAGTTAGGAGTTAGGAACACCAAGAGTTATTAATCAGTGTCATCAGTGTCATCCATTTAATCCGTGTTCGGGGTTATTAGATAATAAGAATAATATACTCCCCTTCCCATGCCCCATTCCCCATACCCAACTTCCAATTTTTCATGAGATAAATCTCAATATTTTGTTACAATGATTACAGAAAAGGACGCTTAAAGACCCACTAGCCATGACCAATAAACAATCTAAGAAACCCGTTGTTATCGCTCCATCTATCCTATCAGCGGATTTTAGCCGTCTCGGTGACGAAATTCGCGCTGTAGACGAAGCCGGAGCCGATTGGATTCACATTGATGTAATGGATGGTCGTTTTGTACCTAATATAACGATTGGTCCTTTGATAGTGGAGGCAATTCGTCCGGTAACTCAAAAGCCTTTGGATGTCCACTTGATGATTGTGGAACCTGAAAAGTATGTCGAGGATTTTGCGAAAGCTGGAGCAGACCACATTTATGTTCATTGCGAGCATAATGCTTCTCCTCACTTGCATCGTACTTTAGGACAAATTAAGGAACTGGGAAAAAAGGCAGGAGTTGTACTAAATCCCGGCACTTCTTTGGATATGATTGAGTATTCTTTGGATTTGTGCGATTTGGTGCTGATCATGAGCGTTAACCCCGGTTTTGGCGGTCAAAGCTTTATCCCTGGAGTTCTACCTAAAATCCGTAAGTTGCGTCAAATGTGCGACGATCGCGGACTTGATCCTTGGATTGAAGTTGATGGTGGACTTAAGGTGAACAATACCTGGCAAGTTTTAGAAGCCGGTGCAAATGCGATCGTTGCAGGTTCAGCTGTTTTTAAAGCTAAAAGCTATAAAGAAGCGATCGAAGGTATTCGCAACAGTCAACGTCCTGCACAAGATTTACCTAAAGCTTCTTAATTAATCCTCACTAAATATTCCCATCACCCGATTCCCTCCCCTTAATTTAGCGGAGGGCATTTTTTATATCAAAATATTTGCCCCCATTACGTAAACTAATTAGAACGAATATAAATGTAGAGACGTAGCAGTGCTACGTCTCCACCAACATCTGTATTACAACTAATTAATTTCCTATTAATGAAATCTTAAATCTAGTCTAAAAAACCCATCAAAGAGAAACTATCATCAACTTCGTTGGATGCTACCGGACGATTGCCCATAACGGAATACATTTCCGAAACCACCAAATGACTTTTAGCAATAGGACGAATTCCAGATAAGTTCATTGTCTCGCTAAATTCCACTTTATTCGCCCCAATCGGACGAATTCCCATGATATTTACGGTACTAACAATGTCCAAATCGCTACTGCTAATCGGACGTTCCCCCGAAACCATCATTGTGTGTGAGATATCCAAATCGCTGCTGGTAATCGGACGTGTCCCAGGAATCGCAAGAGGTCCGGTTATTTCATTTACAGAATCATCCTTTGCAGTGGTATCTTTATTATCTGTACTCACACTTTTACCTTTGATATTTTCTAATTTTGTACTGGTTTCAACTCCAGTTCTAGCTCGTTTCTGCCGAGCGCTGGCTTGTCTACCATTACTGCTAAGTGTCATAATTTTATGCCTCTAATAAATAAATTTGACTATAGTTAGGTAAATTAAAAATTTACTTTAAAATTTACTGTTATTCATTAAGTGTAACTTTAAAAAACCTTCCATAGGTATAAGTATCTTTAAGAATGAGACATAAGTCAAAAAGTATTAAGTGTTGTAAAGATAAATGTATATAAATTGTCTTTCTTAGATTCAGATTCACAGTTTAGAAGACGGCACTATTCGCTACCATTAAATAGGTTAAAATTTTTGCAAGTTTGTATGAAAAATTTTCTGGTAAAAGCCCCTTTTGAACCCACAGGCGATCAGCCAAAAGCTATTAAGCAGCTTGTGGAAACTATTGAAGCCGGAAACCGCTATCAGACGCTTTTAGGTGCAACTGGTACGGGAAAAACTTACACAATTGCAAAAACAATTGAGAAAATAGGTAAACCGACTCTGGTTTTGGCGCATAATAAAACCCTTGCTGCACAGCTTTGTAATGAGTTGCGCGAGTTTTTCCCCCAGAATGCGGTGGAATACTTTGTTAGTTATTACGATTATTATCAGCCAGAAGCTTATATTCCCGTTACCGATACTTATATAGAAAAAACGGCTCAAATTAACGATGAAATCGATATGTTGCGACATTCAGCAACGAGGTCTTTATTTGAACGTCAAGATGTCATAGTTGTGGCTTCCATTAGTTGCATTTATGGTTTGGGAATGCCTTCAGAGTATCTCAATGCAGCCATTCCGTTTCAAGTCGGAATGTCAGTTGATCAGCGGGAAATACTGAGAGACTTAGTAGCAGTTCAATATAAACGTAATGATATAGAAATGGGTCGGGGACGGTTTCGGGTTCGCGGTGATGTTTTGGAAGTCGGTCCTGCATACGAAGATAGAATTATTCGCATTGAATTTTTTGGTGATGAAATCGACGCTATTCGCTACATTGACCCGGTTACAGGTGAAATTCTGCAAAGTTTGTCAGCGGTAAATATTTACCCCGCACGTCACTTTGTCACACCGCAAGACAGATTGGAGGTTGCTTGTGCGGATATTGAAGCAGAATTAAAAGCACGTAAAGCAGAATTAGAAGAAGCAAATAAATTATTAGAAGCGCAACGTATAGATCAGCGCTGTCGCTACGATTTGGAAATGTTGCGCGAAGTTGGTTATTGTAACGGTGTAGAAAACTATTCGCGTCATTTAGCGGGGAGAGAACCTGGAGAACCACCCGAATGTTTGATTGATTATTTCCCCAAGGATTGGATGTTGGTAATTGATGAATCTCATGTTACTATTCCCCAAATTCGCGGGATGTATAATGGCGATCAAGCTAGAAAAAAGGTTTTAATTGAACATGGTTTTCGTCTTCCTAGTGCTGCGGATAATCGTCCTTTAAAAGCAGAAGAATTTTGGGAAAAAGTCAATCAATGTGTCTTTGTTTCTGCAACTCCTGGTAATTGGGAATTAGAAATTTCTGAAGATAATATTGCCGAGCAAATCATTAGACCGACTGGAGTAATTGACCCAGAAGTAATTGTGCGTCCGACTGAAGGACAAATTGATGATTTATTAGGCGAAATCAAAGATCGAGTGGACCTTAACGAGCGAGTTTTAATTACTACCTTAACCAAGCGGATGGCTGAGGATTTAACGGAGTATTTAGAAGATAGCGGCATTCGTGTCAGATATCTGCATTCTGAGATTAATTCGATTCAAAGAATTGAAATTATTCAAGATTTGCGCGATGGAGTATTTGATGTATTGGTTGGTGTGAACTTGTTGCGGGAAGGTTTGGATTTACCCGAAGTTTCTTTAGTGGCGATTTTGGATGCTGACAAAGAAGGATTCTTACGTGCCGAACGCTCTTTGATTCAAACTATTGGTAGAGCTGCACGTCATGTTAAAGGACAAGCTATTTTATACGGTGATAAGCTGACCGATAGCATGATTAAGGCGATCGACGAAACCGAACGTCGTCGCGGTATTCAAACAGCGCACAATAAAATGCACAATATTACCCCGCAATCTATTGTGAAAAAGAAATCGAGTAATGCAATTTTATCTTTCTTAGAAGTGTCACGACGGTTGAATACACAAGATTTGCAAGTGGTAGACGAACACGTTAATGAAATCCCGTTAGAAAATATTCCGCAATTAGTTAATAAGTTAGAAACCCAGATGAAAGAAGCTGCAAAAAATCTGCAATTTGAAGAAGCAGCGAAGTTTAGAGACCGGATTAAGCTTTTAAGAGATAAGTTGGTGGGAAGGAATTAAGAGATAGGAGTTAGGAGTTAGGAGTTAGGAGTTAGGAGTTATCAATTTTGAGTTGTACAGTAGATATGAGTGTATAAAATTATGAATTCAATTGCGTTAAATATTCCCAAACTAGATGCTGAAGGGTTTAAACAATTATGTTTAGCAAATGAAGATTTGCAGCTTGAACGTGCATCTACTGGGGAAATTATTATTATGTCACCGACTTATCCTTGGACGGGAAAGAAAAATTCTAGTATTACTGCTCTACTATGGTTATGGAATGATAAGACTAACTTAGGAATTAGTTTTGATTCTTCTACAGGTTTTACCTTACCTAATGGTGCTGTGTATTCTCCCGATGCTTCTTGGGTAAGTAATGAGCAATGGGATGGATTGACGCAACAGCAGCAGCAGGAAGAATTTTCGCCACTCGCACCCGATTTCGTTGTCGAGTTACGTTCTAGTCGCGACTCTCTCAAAAAGCTGCGAAAGAAAATGGCAGAATATATTGAAAATGGGGTTCGTTTGGGTTGGTTAATTGACCCGAAAAATAAGATAGTAGAAATTTATCGATCGGGAAAAGAAGTAGAGATTTTAGATGCTCCTGCAACTGTATCTGGTGAAGATGTTTTACCAGGTTTTGAGTTGAATTTGCATAAGATTTGGTAGCTGTGAAATCGCGAAAACCCAACTTGTCTGACAAACCGGGTTTTCGTAGTTGAAAATACTTATCAAAAATTACGGATATATTAAAACCTTTAATTACAAGCTTCTTAATAAATTCTTGCATTAAATCCTTTTTAATTCATATAGTCTTGACGTTAACTATTTCTGATATGGGCATTTCTACTTGCTCTTTCGTACCGAAATGCTTCTCCATCAAAGTAGACACTTGGGAAGCCTGAATTTTGCTGTAGCGAGTTTTATCTGGCATAATCAGGTTTGGTCCAGCTTTACACTTCTTCATGCAGCCAGTTCCTTTAATCGCAACTTGGTCTTCTAAACCACGTTCGCTGATAGAAGCTGCGATCGCTTGACAGAGCTTTTGACCACCGCGTTTCATGCAGCTAGATTTTTGACACACTAATATAGTATTCTTTTTAGTCGATTTTTCTTCGGGTTTCTCAGTCGCGATAGTCTTTACTTCTTCTTTAATTTCCACTGACCGACGAGCAGCCATTATACGCTCGGCTTTTAATTTGACTTCACCACTTTCTGTGTCATATTTCTTTTCTCCCACGACCTGCAACCAAGTACCGGGGGGTAAACGTAAATCGAAAGCATCTCTTAAATGCTTGGCTAGTTTAATATAGCGTTTTCCTTCAGAAGTAGCTATCAGTAAACCTTTGAGCTTATAACCATCTTTAATCACAAACTCTAGAAATCGTCCTTCGAGACAAAATTCTGACGTTTCTTTACGCTCTGGTTTTCCCATGATTCTTATCCCAATTTTATACAACAACTGACGCAAAACTGCGACTTTAAATGACACCCAGATGACCGACTAATTGTCTAATTAAAATCAAACGATCAATAATTACAGGTGCCGAGGACGATAATTTAAGCACTCCTTGAGACTATAAATTAGTTCCTGACGGGAGGCTTTAAATTGCCGCATAACGCTCCAAAGTTGGATTGCAGCAGCGGTATTCGCGATTTCAACTGTTAAAGGTTGATTAGTCGCACACCAGCAGGGAATATGTAATTCTTGCAACCGTTTGTAGATTTGCCAACGGTCTGCCCAATTTACCTCAACAACGTGTTTTGTCTGTGACTGCAAATCAAACGATTTCAAGATAGGTATCCTCATGCCTAGAACACTGCATTCAGCTTTCCAAACAATTATAAGCTAAATGCAAACATTTCTCAGTAACTTTTGAAAAAAAATAAAAAACTTTTCGCGATCGCGGCAAGTTACGGAGTGAGGAGTTTAAAAGAATTATCTCCCCATCTCCGCACCCTCGATCCATAAAATCTGCCAATTTGGCTTGATCAAAGAAAAATACTAGTTATCTTTAAATAAGTTTTTCGCAATTTTTGTCTATAAATATTTTTATTTAGATGTACCGATATCTATTGATGGGGACGTGAGTGGATTAATTGGATAGTCCTACTTTATTTTGCCATCCCAGGCTTTTAGGTACAGGTAAATAAAACGAATAGATTGCGATTCAACGAGAATCGTCAACTTTTCAAAGCAAAAAGATGTCAATAAGGTTAGAGGAATATGTTTATAACTAGTAAAGATTAAAAAATATTGAGACCAAATTTAAAAAATCTGTAAGATTTTACAGACATAATTTTATTTTTATGGTGTTAAGATATAAAAGCTAATAAGTTAGCAAATGAGCGATAATAAGCGAGGAAAATAATGGCTGACACACAAACTTTATTGCAAAATTTTGGTCAAGTTTATGACAACCCAGTTTTGCTTGACAAGAGCGTTACAGAGCCAGTTTGTGAAGGTTTTAACGTCACATTGGCTAGTTTTCAAGCGTTATACATCCAGTACCAAAAACATCATTTCGTTGTAGAAGGTGCGGAATTCTATTCATTACACGACTTTTTTAACGATTGTTATCAAGAAGTACAAGGTCATATCCATGAAATCGGAGAACGCTTGAATGGACTTGGTGGTGTACCTGCTGCTTCTTTTAGTAAATTAGCGGAATTATGCTGCTTTGAACAAGAATCTGACGGTATCTATTCTTGCCGTCAAATGATAGAAAACGATTTGAAAGCAGAGCAAGCTATGATTGGCGTGATTCGTCGTCAAGCTTCTCAGGCTGAGAGTTTGGGTGATCGAGCTACACGACTTTTATACGAGCAAATTCTTCTTAAAACTGAAGAACGTGCCTATCATTTATCTCACTTCCTGGCTAAGGATAGCTTAACTTTAGGATTTGTTCAGTCTGCTCAAAATTAACATTCTCTAAATCGAATTAGTGCAGGCTGACCTGCATTCTACTCAAGAAAATTTCGCATATAACTTAAAAGCTTAATTTAGTTTAATCTATGGCAGGGGATGTATCGTTATCTCTCTGCCATTTTTAATTAGCTATCCAATTAATTTATTATGTTTATCCTAATAAATTCTTATGCTTTCTCAAGCTAGAGGTATGAAAAATAGTCTATTGCCAACAATAAATAAATATACATAAATATAAATAAGTTTATACATAGATTTATTAGTTAGTAATAATTCACATTAATTTTGATGACATTTAGCTTCTTTAAATCAATATTTTTTTTAATATTAATATTTAAAAATTGGAAAGTAACTATTTAGAAGCATAATAAATTACCCATTGTTCCAACAATAGAAGCAAATTACTATTTTTTATACTAAATTCTTTGTTGTAAATATTACATGAACTTCAACTTACTGGAACGTAGAGCCAGACCCTTCATTTAAGTGGGTTTGACGGTATGCGCTCAAAAAATATAGTCATCAAACTAACAAACCTTGATAATAAACTGTATAAGTGCTATCGAAGAGCTTTAAAATGATCGGGATTCATATTCTTGTATTTAAAGGCAACAGCTATGCCCCGTCGTCAAGACCTGCAAAAAATTTTATTATTAGGTTCCGGTCCAATTGTAATTGGACAAGCCTGCGAGTTTGATTATTCTGGAACCCAAGCCTGTAAATCTTTACGGGAGGAAGGTTATGAAGTTGTGTTGGTCAATTCTAACCCAGCGACCATCATGACCGACCCAGAAACGGCTGACCGTACTTATATTGAGCCGTTAACCCCGGAAATGGTAGAAAAAGTTATTGCCAAAGAGCGTCCCAACGCTTTGTTACCAACGATGGGGGGACAAACTGCTCTCAACATTGCTGTAGCTTTGGCGAAAAATGGCGTTTTAGATAAATATGGTGTGGAGTTGATTGGGGCTAAGTTAGCAGCAATTGAAAAAGCTGAAGATCGAAAGCTGTTTAGCGAAGCGATGGGAAGAATTGGTGTGGCAATTTGTCCTAGTGGTACGGCTTCAACTTTGGAAGAAGCTAAAGTCATAGCTAAAAATATTGGCAGCTATCCGTTGATTATTCGTCCGGGTTTCACTATGGGGGGTACGGGTGGGGGTATTGCCTATAACCAAGAAGAATTTGAAGAAATGGCGCAAACGGGGATTGATGCTTCTCCGGTATCGCAAATTCTGATCGACCAGTCTTTGTTGGGTTGGAAGGAATACGAATTGGAAGTAATGCGCGATTTGGCGGATAATGTGGTGATTGTTTGCTCGATTGAAAATATCGATCCGATGGGGATTCATACGGGAGATTCGATTACTGTTGCTCCCGCGCAAACGCTGACTGACAAAGAATATCAACGCTTGCGAGATATCGCGATTAAAATTATCCGCGAGATTGGTGTAGAAACTGGCGGTTCTAACATTCAGTTTGCGATTAATCCCATGACTGGGGAAGTAGTTGTAATTGAAATGAATCCCCGCGTTTCTCGCAGTTCGGCTTTAGCTAGTAAAGCTACGGGTTTTCCGATCGCTAAAATTGCCGCGAAGCTAGCTGTAGGTTATACCTTAGACGAAATCAAAAACGACATTACCAAGGAGACCCCTGCATCCTTTGAACCAACCATTGATTATGTCGTTACCAAAATTCCTCGCTTCGCTTTTGAAAAATTCCCCGGTTCTTCCTCAGTTCTGACAACTCAAATGAAGTCAGTTGGGGAAGCAATGGCGATCGGTCGGACTTTTAACGAATCATTTCAAAAAGCCTTGCGTTCCTTGGAAACCGGACGCGCTGGTTGGGGTTGCGATCGCGACGAAAAGTTACCTTCGGGGGAACAAATTCGCGCTCAATTGCGAACTCCTAATCCGGAACGAATTTTTGCGGTACGTCACGCAATGCAGTTGAAAATCACTACAGAGGAAATCTACGAACTGACCGGAATTGATCCTTGGTTCTTAGATAAAATGCAGCAATTGCTAGAAGTAGAAAAATTTATCAAGCGAACTCCTCTGGAACATTTGACAAAAGAACAACTATATGAAATAAAACAGTATGGTTTCAGCGACAAGCAAATTGCTTTTGCAACCAAAACTACCGAAGATGTAGTTAGAAAGAAACGTAAGGAATTAGGAGTGATCCCGGTTTATAAAACTGTAGATACCTGTGCGGCGGAATTTGAAGCATTTACTCCCTATCATTACTCTACTTACGAAGAAGAAGATGAAATCATTCCTACCGATAAACCAAAGGTAATGATTTTGGGTGGTGGTCCCAACCGCATCGGACAGGGAATAGAATTTGACTATTGTTGCTGTCACGCTGCTTATGCTCTCAAGGATGCGGGTTATGAAACCATCATGGTTAACTCGAATCCAGAAACTGTTTCTACCGATTACGACACTAGCGATCGCCTTTATTTTGAACCTTTAACTCTAGAGGATGTCCTCAATATTATTGAAGCTGAGAATCCGGTAGGAATAATCGTGCAATTTGGGGGACAAACACCTTTGAAGTTAGCGTTACCTTTGCAGGAATATTTAGACTCTCCAGAGTCTCCACCAACCAAAATCTGGGGAACAAGTCCTGCTTCTATTGACGCTGCTGAAGATAGGGAAAAGTTTGAAAAAATTCTTCAGGAATTGGATATTACTCAACCTGCGAATGGAATTGCTCGAACCTATGATGATGCTTTGATTGTCGCTAAACGGATTGGTTATCCGGTAGTGGTGCGTCCTAGTTACGTATTGGGTGGGAGAGCGATGGAAATCGTTTACTCGGATACAGAACTGGAGCGCTACATGACTTATGCAGTGCAGGTAGAGCCGGAACATCCGATCTTAGTGGATAAGTTTTTGGAAAATGCCACGGAAGTAGATGTAGATGCGATCGCTGATAGTACGGGTCATGTAGTCATTGGTGGCATTATGGAACACATCGAGCAAGCAGGAATTCACTCAGGAGACTCGGCTTGTGCGCTGCCGACAATTTCTTTACCGCAAGCAGTTCTAACGCAAATTCGCAATTCTACTATCAAGTTGGCGCAAGCTTTAAAAGTAGTGGGATTAATGAACGTCCAGTTTGCCGTTGTAGGGGTGCAAAGCTATTCACCTCAAGTTTATATATTAGAAGCCAATCCCCGCGCTTCTCGGACTATACCTTTTGTTTCTAAAGCCACAGGTGTACCGCTAGCGAAATTAGCATCTTTGATTATGTCGGGTAAAACTTTGGAGGAATTGGGATTTACCGAAGAAGTGATACCAACCCACATTGCGGTGAAAGAAGCAGTATTGCCATTTAATAAATTCCCAGGTACCGACACTATTTTGGGGCCAGAAATGCGATCAACTGGGGAAGTAATGGGTATAGATAGCGACTTCGGCAGAGCTTATGCGAAAGCAGAAATGGGAGCGGGGGAACATATACCCTTGAGCGGTACGGTATTCGTCTCCATGAGCGATCGCGATAAAGCCGCTGCGGTTCCTGTGGTCAAAGAATTTATCGAGTTAGGGTTTTCGGTAATGGCAACCAGCGGTACCCGACGAGTGCTGCAAGAGAATGGGTTGGATATAAACTTAGTACTCAAACTTCATGAAGGTCGTCCCCACGTACTTGATGCCATCAAAAATCGTCAAATTCAACTGATTATCAACACTCCTTCCGGACAAGAAGCTCAAAGCGATGGCAGGTTAATTCGGCGTACTGCATTATCTTACAAGATTCCGATCTTAACCACAATTGCCGGAGCCAAAGCAACTCTTGCAGCCATCCGTTCCTTACAAAATAACACTTTGGACGTGAAACTGATTCAAGATTACTGCTTAGTTTAGTAAAAAGAGGGGATGGGGGGACAAGGGGACAAGGAGAAGATAATTCTTAACTCTTCAC
>NZ_JAYGHM010000010.1:69232-113281 GCF_034931125.1 Rivularia sp. UHCC 0363
TAACTCCTAACTATTTTCCATGCCACTTTGTAATAAAAAATCAATAGCTATGATTTGTGTACTGATTTTTTTTACTTAAGTTAACAAAAAAGTGGATTAAATTAAAACTTTTTATATATTCTTTAGGAAAATTTTAAGTTTGTTTGCCGATCTGACAGGTGACAATGAAGAAAAGAATTTGATGGTAGTCAATTAGTTTTCATAAATGTTACAATTGTTTACAATATGAAAAATACAAGAAATGTTTAATTAATTACCTTTTATCTAACTGTAGGTACTTGTAAAGCATGGTTAGAATCTGCAAATATTAGCAATTAATAATCATAAATTTAAAAGTACTGTTCTTATGTCAATGATGCTAAATTTCTAGAATGCTGGAGTTGCACCTTGAACAATCTGGGTTCTCTATTTTTTTTGAGGTATACCCGGTCTATGAATTTATCTAATTGTGAACTTACCGCTAAAATTCATTTTTACTACCTTTTATGCCTAGCGCTATGAAGACCGCTCAGACACCCAAAGACCTCGTGCGGACTTATCTGCGTGAGATTGGTCGCGTACCACTTTTAACCCACGAGGAAGAAGTACTCTACGGTAAGCAGGTACATAATGCAACAGTGTTGCAATCTGTGAGAGAATCTCTTGCCATCACATTAAAACGTCAACCGAGCTTAGAAGAATGGGCTGAATGTACGAGATTAGAGCCATATGAATTAGAAGAAACAATAGAAAAAGGCGAAATAGCTAAGCGCAAAATGGTAGAAGCTAATTTGCGGCTTGTGGTTTCAGTTGCAAAGAAATATATTAAACGCAATGTTGATTTACTTGACTTGATTCAAGAAGGCAGCATCGGAATGCAGCGGGGTGTAGAAAAGTTCGACCCCACAAAAGGTTATAGATTTTCTACTTATGCTTACTGGTGGATTCGTCAGGCAATTACCCGCGCAATTGCCGAAAAAGGTCGTACTATTCGTCTGCCCATCCATATTACCGAAAAGCTAAATAAAATTAAGAAAGCACAGCGTCAACTATCTCAGAAGTTCGGACGCGCTGCGACGGTTTCGGAATTGGCACAAGAGTTAGAATTAACCCCCAAGCAGGTACGAGAGTATTTGGAAAGAGCGCGGGTTCCTTTATCTTTAGATTTGCGTTTGGGAGATAATTACGATACTGAGTTAGGAGAAATGTTAGAAGACCCAAATGCTTCTCCAGAAGATTTTGTCATGCAATCTTCATTATCCTACGAATTAGAGTCTTTAATTTCAGAACTTACTCCCCAGCAGCAACAGGTTATTACCTTGCGCTTTGGTTTGAAGGATGGAAGAGCAATGACACTTGTGAAAATAGGCGAACAACTTAATATCAGCCGGGAACGAGTACGGCAAATTGAGCGAGAAGCCCTAAACAAACTTCGCAAGTCTAAAGGTGATATGAATGAATATTTGGCTAGCTAACAATTCAATAGTTACAGCCAAGCTAATTATAAATTTATCGCTACTTTATGAGAGGGAAATGTGGAGAAACCAATTGAAACAGACCACTAATTCTCTCTTAATTTTTTTATTTGTTTATATGGGTAAGAAAATACCTCTCCAAGGTACGGTTACAACTATTTTCAATCAATAATATATTTGTTACATTAGTACCACGTATACAAATCATCAATATTCTAAGTTAAAAACGCCACTCAATATTAAGAAGAAAAGTGATTTATTATACTTATGTTAATTAATATATAAGGAGAAAAAGCGTGAATAACTCATCAAATAAAGTTTCAGAGTTCTTTAATGGCGAATCTCAAAGTTCTAACTCACTGTGGCAATATGTTAGTTCCCTAAGCCCTGAAGCAGTTACACAATTATCTAGACCATCTTCTTCTGAAGTGTTTGGAGTAATAGAGCGCAATATTATAGGGCTTCTTGGAAGTTTGCCTTCAGAGCCTTTTAATATCAATATTTCTACTAGTCGCGAAAGTTTGGGTAAGCTTTTAGCATCAGCAATGATTAGTGGTTATTTCTTGAGAAACGCAGAACAAAGAATGAATTTTGAAATTGCTTTGCAAGATAGCGTAAATGAAGAAACCAATTGCGATTAGCATTCAAAAGTGAATACGCTCTTCAGTACCTAGTATATTAAATTTGAGGGGTAAATCACTCAAACCTTTACTGTATTAGGATTCCAAACAATTTAGTTAATATTATTTATTAATGCCTTCCTTCTTCCCCTTCTGCCTTCTGCCTTTTTACGACTATTTAGATAGCATCCCCTTGTGCGGAAGAGCTATATTTCCTTCCCTAAAGCTGATCTGATGAACGGTTAAATGTTAAAGTCCTATGATTCGGGGAGGAATATTATTTTTAGAAGTAATGTTTTATTAAGGCTTTACCACCAAGACCGAGCAATGAGCATCTTCCGTAACCTGACAGCTAACAGAACCTTGAATAATTCGGTTCATTCCTGTTAACCCACGACTGCCAATTACGATTAAATCAGCTTGATAAATGTTAGCAAGGCGAGTAATTTCTTCGGCAGGGTCGCCCATCACCAATTCTAAATCGCTTTTTATAGATAATTGTTGCTGATAGTATTCTAGTTGTTTTTCTATCTGTAGATAAGAAATCTCAGATATATTTTGAGGATGGTCTGCGGCTAACTGCATTTCTGATTGGGGTGGAGCAAAAACGTGACATAAAACAACTTTGCTCTCTTTTTGCAGCACCAATTTCCCTAAAAACTCAATTATTCGTTCGGTCATTTCCGAACCATCCAAAGCTGCCACAATAGTTTTTAGCACTGATTATCTCCCGCACAAAGTCAACACTTAGAAATGTACGGCTACGTAGATCTTTCATGCTCACTTACATTTAATTAAGCATTTTGGATTTTGTAACCTATAAATTTCAGTTTGACCTGTTCAATTAGCTTTTATCAAAATCAGCAGAAAAAATTAATAATTAAGTCAAGGAGATAGGAATATGGGGAGACAAGGAGAAATTAATTACGAATTATTCTCTATGCCTCATACCCAATCGCCTTAACTTACTGATCTTTTTGTACTCGTCGTCTTACCGATTCAGCATGGGATGGTAAGCCCTCTGCGGTAGCTAATAAATCTATTGCATTAGCGACTTTACCCAATGCAGTTTGCGAATACTGAATAATACTAGAGTGTTTTAAGAAAGTTTCTACTCCTAATGCTGAAGCATATCTGGCTGCACCGGAAGTGGGTAAAGTATGATTTGGTCCAGCTAAATAATCTCCTACGGCTTCTGGTGTGGAATGACCCAAAAATATTGCTCCAGCATGACGAATTAAAGGTAGTAATGCCCAAGGATCGGATACTTCTAACTCTAAATGTTCGGGAGCAAACTCGTTGGATAATTTGGCGGCTACTTCCAAGGACTCTACTATTACTACTAAGCCGTAGTGGGCTATAGCTTTTTCCGTATTTAACCGTCTTGGATGGTCAATTAGTTGCCTTTCTAATGCGACTTGCACATCTTTAGCCAAACCAGCGTCAGTAGTTAGCAATATTGCTGCTGCCATTGGGTCGTGTTCTGCTTGGGCTAATAAGTCTGCTGCAACGTGTATGGGATTTGCGGTTTCATCAGCAATAATTAGTACTTCGCTAGGACCTGCTAACGAATCAATGCCAACGGTTCCGTAAACTAACTTTTTCGCCAAGGTGACGTAAATGTTTCCCGGGCCAGTAATTACATTAACTTTGGGAATTGTCTGAGTTCCGTAAGCTAAAGCGGCGATCGCCTGGGCCCCTCCAACACGATAAATCTCTTCGATTCCGGCTTCTCGTGCAGCGACCAGTACTGCTGGATTAATTGATTTTTCACTTCCTGGTGGTGTCACCATAACCCGACGCGGGACTCCCGCCACTTTGGCTGGAATTGCGTTCATTAATACGGTACTTGGGTATGAAGCTCGACCACCTGGTACGTATAATCCCGCAGTATCTACAGGAGTATATCTTTTACCTAAAACAATTTCATCCTCACCGAAGTTTACCCAGCTTTTAGGAACTCGCTGTCGGTGAAATGTTTCTATATTGTGGCAAGCCAACTTGATTGCTTCTAATAAATCCTTTGAGGTACTTTTGTAAGCTGCATCGATTTCCGACTTACTTACTCGTAATTCTTCAGAATTAAGGATTTGATGGTCGAATTCGGCAGTGTAATGTAGTACTGCTTTATCGCCTTGACGCTTCACCGCTTGCAGTACTTCCCGCACCGTGGCTTCTTTGTGAAGCACCTGTTCGTCATTAGTGCGATCGCAGATACGTTGCAATTCTGCTATAACGTCTGCCTGCTGATTAATAATTCGCAGCATGGAGTAAGGACTATGCTTTCCTAGAGACAATTCGGGGATTTGAGGAATGGGAGTATTGCTTTTTGCCTAGCCTAGGTTTAGGCATACGCGAACTCTCTCCTCTAGCTTAACCTGTATTTTTTTGATACCCCCACGGTTGATGGTGGGATAAAAAAATAATTTAAGACGGCAACTCCTGGTCTTGATCCTACCTAGGCTCGGACTGACTCTGGCAAGCTCAAGTTTTTTTTAAATCTATATAGAAGGCAATTTATAAACACTTCCCTAGAATTTTTCTAACTTTAACTAACCATCAGTTGTAGGGGCTGCCCGTATACATCCACTTTTATTCCCCTCCCTTCTCAAAGCATTGTATGGACTAAGTATAATTTTTGCTTATTTTTTAGCTGACTAATTACTATTAGTACAGACACAATATAATATTAAGCCTCTACATTTGAATTACCAAACTATTTTTAATTTATAGCTTTCACTTGCCAAAAATATATATCGTTTATTATCCGGACTATATCCAAGGATTTAGAGCAATACATAATGGATGGCATAGATTGGATTGCTTATTGTATATGGTATTTAATTTTAACGTATTTCTAGCTCAGAACGCACTTTTCCAATTTTTGATTTTAATTACTCTACGAGAAGACCCTTGCGGGTCAATGAATGTTGGATTGAGAATAATTAAGGTCAAAGGTCAAAGGTCAAAATTCTTTTTATCCCCCCATCTCCCCATCTCCCTATCCCTCATTAGTATGAACTGGGGCTTGAGAAAAATCGCACATCACGGCATACTTCATGGTCGTGACTGAATGCTGCAAAAATTACATGATGAAAAATCTTTCCTATAAAGCAATTCCGAACTGTGCCTGGAATCGTGCTATCGGTTTGGGTTGGGAACAGCCTTATACCGTTCGCAAAGCTAGTAATATTGATGATGGACCTTGGCACGGAATGCCTCTCGGTGGTTTTGGTGCTGGCTGTATGGGTCGTTCTTCACGGGGAGATTTTAATCTGTGGCATATCGATGGTGGCGAACATACTTGGAAAAATATCCCTGCTTGTCAGTTTAGCGTTTTTGAAAGTAGCAATAATCAAGATCTTGCTTATGCATTATCTACCGAAGCAAATCATGATGCTACTTTGTCAGCGTGGAATTTTTATCCTCAATCCAAATCCGCAGCGGATTCTACCGGAACCTATCATGCTTTATATCCCCGCAGTTGGTTTGTATACGAAAATGTATTTCAAGCACAGTTAAGCTGCGAGCAATTTTCTCCGATTTGGGCTGATAATTACCAAGAATCTAGTTACCCGGTAGCAGTGTTTGTTTGGAATGCTCATAATCCTACTTCGGCACCGATTACTCTAAGTATTATGCTGACTTGGCAAAATATGGTGGGGTGGTTTACTAATACTGTCAAGTCCCCCGAAGTGGAAATGCGGGATGATGGTAGTCCGGTTTATGATTATCAACCCAATTTAGACCAAAGTAAAGATAATTTTAATCAGTTAATTACAAATTCTGAATACATTGGTTGTGTATTAAATAAAGTCGGTATTACCGAACCAGCAGAAGGGGAAGGCACTTGGTGTATTGCCACCTCAAAACATCCGCGAGTCGAAATATTCCACCATAATCGCTGGAATCCTACAAGTACTGGCGAAGATATTTGGCGAAGTTTTGCCGATAATGGTTCTTTAGCTAATATTTCCGATGAAACTCCCGCAGTTGAAAACGAACAGATTGCGGCAGCGATCGCAGTGCGTTTCACTCTCGAACCGGGAGAAACTTTAGAAATTCCCTTTGCGATTGCGTGGGATTTCCCGGTAACAGAATTTGCTTCTGGAGTTACATATAGGCGCAGATATACGGATTTTTTTGGCGTTAATGGCAAGAATGCTCTAAATATCGCAACTACTGCTCTCCAGGAATATCAAAGTTGGCTTTCTCAAATTCAAGCTTGGCAACAACCAATTATTGAACGTCAAGATTTGCCCAATTGGTTCAAAATGGCTTTGTTTAACGAACTCTATCACCTTACTGCTGGGGGTACTCTGTGGAGTGCGGCTTCCACTCGCGACCCTGTAGGTCAATTTGCCGTACTTGAGTGTTTGGACTATCGCTGGTACGAAAGTTTGGATGTAAGGCTTTATGGTTCTTTTGCTTTATTGATGTTGTTTCCGGAACTGGAGAAAGCTGTAATTCGTGCTTTTGCGCGAGCTATTCCCGATCGCGATGAAAATACTCGTGTAATTGGCTACTACTATACCATTGGTGCAGAAAGCCCGATGGCAGTCCGTAAAGTCGCCGGTGCTACACCCCATGATTTGGGCGCACCCAACGAACACGTTTGGGTTCAAACAAATTACACCAGCTACCAAGACTGCAATCAGTGGAAAGATTTAGGTAGCGATTTTGTGTTACAGGTCTATCGCGATTTTATTTTTACGGGTAGTACCGATATTAATTTTCTCGCGGATTGTTGGGATGCAATTGTGGAAACTTTAAACTATCTCAAAGCTTTTGATCGGGATGAAGATGGGATTCCAGAAAATTCCGGGGCCCCAGACCAAACCTTTGACGATTGGCGGTTACAAGGTGTCAGCGCTTACTGTGGGGGGTTATGGTTAGCAGCTTTAGAAGCGGCGATCGCGATTAGCGAAGTCTTATTAACTAATAAAGTACAAATCGAGAATTTAGCCGCGCAAAAATCCGTTTACCAAGCTTGGTTAGAACAATCTCGTCCCGTTTATCAAGAAAAGCTCTGGAATGGAAAATTCTATCGTCTTGATAGTGAAAGCGGTTCCGATGTGGTCATGGCCGATCAATTATGCGGACAATTTTACGCTCGTTTGTTGCAGCTACCGGATATTGTACCCAACGAATGTACTCTTTCAGCTTTGAATAGCGTTTATGATGCTTGCTTCCTCAAATTCAACGACGGTAAATTTGGTGCTGCTAACGGTTTGCTTGCCGATGGTTCTCCTGAAAATCCCGATGCAACTCATCCTTTAGAAGTTTGGACGGGAATCAACTTTGGAATTGCTGCTTTTTTAATCCAGATGGGAATGAAGTCAGAAGCATTTAAGTTAACAGAAGTTGTAGTAAATCAAATTTACGAAAACGGGTTGCAGTTCCGCACCCCTGAAGCCATTACAGCCGTTGGTACATTTCGCGCTTGTGTTTATCTACGAGCTATGGCAATTTGGGGAATTTATTTGATGCTTGATTAAGCTGCTACGCATTTAATTTGTATAGTACTAGCGAGCAAGATGCTCGCACTACAACCTTTTCAAATTTTCGCATTATCCAATTTAGCTGCACATCAGCTTAGGAGTTAGGAGTTATACCAATTCTGTATGAGCGCTAAATCACCCTCACTCTGGCTATGGTGGGGCTACCCAAACTATAACGCCTAGCCCTCAACGTGGGGAACCCCTTCGGGTTCGGCAGTTTGGCGGGACGGAAACCGACACCGCCAACAGCACTCACCGCGCACGGGGGTGGATTCACCACCTGCGTGGGCTGAATTAAGCGCATTATCAAGAAATCATATTAGAAATTATAAATTTATCTGTAGTGGGAGCCGAGCAGTTCCCTTACTGTTTCTGAGGAAAAAAATGCCCAATCCTCAATATGAAATCTTCATGTTTAAAAAGCAAATGATATTAGCTTTAATCATAAACACAACTAATAACTCATGCTATATGTTCGCATTCAACAAGTTTTGTAACAAAAAACCCGACTTAAAGAAATATTTTTGATTAAAAAATCGTATTTTTACCAAGATTTTCTGTGCCAAAAGTATCTAATCATAAATTATTCTCTAACTAAACTTTGTACCTAAAAATACATAATTATCTACTTAACAGAATTAACACTAAGTTAAAGTGGAAGTAAAATTTTGATAAAGTATAAGATGTTTATTGAAGGTAGGGGCTGAATTTAATCAGAACGCATTTAATGGTAATCAATACTCTGCTAAAGTAATAACTTGGGTTTGGTAAAAAAAATGTTTTACTTTCGGTCGCTGTACGAACCACTAAATATTAATATCAGCAAAATGAATGAATAAATAGTGATTATTAATACGAGTGTAAAGAGCTTATCCAGTGGTTAAAGTTAGGATAAAACCTGATAGTGAAAGTATTTAGAGCTTCTTTCAAAATACTGCTACAAGATTTAATTAGAGTCAATAAAATTACCATTAATTAGAGATTAAACGATGGACTCGTACCCACAGTTGGGAGTTCAGGAAGCCGACGTTGATACAAGTAATATATCCCTTGCAGTTTCATCTGCGATCGACAAACTTTGGAAGCAAGCTGTTGGGGATATTAATTGTACATCTGAGTTTAACCAAGCTTGGATTTTTCGTGAGTTTAAATTAGGTGATGAACTGACTCAGTACAATTGCAACCAGGATTCAGCAGTTAGCGATGGTGCTGTTTATTTAGTTTGTCGGGGTAAAGTCCGCTTGCTAGCGTTTGATACATCCTTAAAAAAGGAAGTTTCGATTCAATTGCTCAATCCGAATCAAATTTTTGGAGGAGATCGTGCATTCTGCAAACAAGATTTAGAGTATCGGGCTGTTGCATCTAGTAGCGGAATTATAGCGCAAATTTCTTTACAAAATCTTGATATTTGGTTGCAGCGTTATCCTGCTTTATATAATTATTTTTCGCAACTAAGTAAATCGCGTCAAGCGTTAATTTTCTTTAAGACACTGACACAATTGCGATCGCAAAATACCCCAACTCTGCAAAAATTACTGCACTATTTTGTCAATATCGAGATTACTGCTGGTTCATCTTTGATCGCATCATCTCCGTCGGAGGGTCGTTTTTGGCTGGTTAAGGGTGAAATTGGTAGCGCTTCAGATAAACAACGATTGCCAATTGTGGGTGAGTGTTGGGGATATCCCGATCCGATCCCACCGGATTTGATATCCATAACCAATTTATCGCTGTTTTATCTATCAAAAGAACACTTCGATTTAGTAGCGGAGATTGTACCGGAGCTAAAGCAAGAAAATGAACAAGTACAGCCACACCTAAACAACCTAGAGAATCATCTTGAGTCGGAAGCTGAGGAGGAAAATTGCACCGAGTACGAACAATTTTGCGATCGACTTCCTCCCCGACGGTGGTTTCGGACTTACCCTTTTATTCAACAGCAAAGTTCATCAGATTGCGGTGCAGCAAGTCTCGCAACTATTAGTCAATACTGGGGTAAGCGTTTTAGCCTGAATACTCTGCGTTCTATAGCACGCATCAACTGTATGGGTGCGGAGCTTAACGATTTAGCGGATGCGGCTCAAAGCTTGGGTTATCGGGCTTTAGCAGTACGAGGTGCTTTTAGTGAATTAGCGTCTCAAAAATTACCTTGGATAGCTCACTATCAGGGTAATCACTATGTAGTTGTTTGGCAAGTTAAGGGTAAACGTGTATTAATTTCAGACCCATCTGTAAATAAACAATGGATTTCTTGTTTGGAATTCGCCAAAAATTTTACAGGATATGCTTTGCTTTTATCTCCAACCGAGCGTTTTTACGAACGCAAAAGCGAGACAATCTCTTTGAATCGTTTGCTGCAATCTTTTAGGGATTATCGTTTTGTATTAGGAAAAATAATTATTGTTTCGATCCTATTATCGCTTTTAGGAATAGTTCCAGTAATAATAGTTCAAACTGTAATTGATGCAGTCGTAACCGTTAAAGGCTTTGATTCTAAGCTTGATTTTATAAATCTTTTTGCCCTCGGCTTTCTTGTGTTTGGCTTTGGACGTATCGCTTTAACAGCAGTCCGTCGGCATCTGCTTGACTATTTATCTAATCGCTTGGATTTAACTTTGATTGGTGATTCCATCGGTCATACTTTGAATTTACCACTATCTTTTTTTGGGTCTCGCAGAGTGGGAGACATTCTCAGCCAAATTCAAGAAAACCCTAAAATTCACCGTTTTTTAACTCGTGAAGCCATAAGTACTATTTTGGATGGGTTAATGACGATTATCTACTTTGGGTTGATGGCTAATTACAGTTGGCAACTTACTTTTGTGGTGGTGAGTTTCGTTTCACTGATGATGTGTTTAAGTGCCGGTACAAATATATTTTTGAAAAAATTGCAGCGAGAGTATTCTTCTGATTCTGCCGCTCAAAACTCGGCAATGGTAGAAATTATCGCCGGTATTGTCACAATCAAGACAGCTGCTGCTGAGAATAATTTGCGATCGCGTTGGCAAGAACGTTTCACCCACGCGATCAAGATACGTAAAAAAGGTCAAAAGTTAAGTAATAGTTTGCAACTGGCAATTAGTTCGATTAATCACCTCGGTAATACGACGGTATTGTGGTACGGCACCCAAATGGTAATAAATTCTCAAATTTCCATAGGTGAATTTATCGCTTTTAATATGCTGACTGGCAATACGATAAACCCAATGTTGGCATTGGTAAAGCTGTGGGATGAATTCATGGAAGTATTAATTTCTGTTGAAAGACTTGATGATATTTTGGCTACTCCATCCGCAGAGAATCCGCAAAAACCCTTAAGAACATTGCCTTCTATTCAAGGTGAAGTTCATTTTGAGAATGTGAATTTTTGTAATCCCCAAGACCCATCCCAGAAAATTTTGCAAAATATCTCTTTTCACATTCAACCCGGACAAACCATCGGGATTGTTGGAGCAAGCGGTTCTGGTAAAAGCACTTTAATTAAATTGCTTGCTGGTTTGTATCGTCCCGATAGCGGACGTATTCTCATTGATGGACATGATACCACTGAGGTATCTTCCTATTCTTTACGCAATCAATTAGGTGTAGTACCGCAAGAAACTTTCCTGTTTTCTGGAACTATTCAAGAAAATATCACTTTGTACAATCGAGAATTTAGCCTCGAAGAAGTTAAAAATGCCGCAAAGTTGGCTGGAGCGCACGCTTTTATCCAGGAACTACCTTTAGGCTACAACACCATCATTGGAGAAGCAGGAATGAGTCTCGACAGGTTACAGCAGCGAAAAATAGCTGTTGCTCGGGCTTTAATCAAAAAACCTCGCATTTTAATTATGGATGAAGTTAGTAGTTCCGTTGATTCACTGTATAAGTTTAACCAAAATTTAGCTCGCCCTAATCCTGCCTTTACTGATACTTTATCCACATTTTGCACTACTTTTATCGTGACTCCGAATCTTCGCAGCATCTTGAATGCCGATACTATTTTGGTTCTCGACCGAGGTGTTCTAATCAACCAAGGCACTCATGAAGAATTAATGAGAAAAACTACAGTTTATCCCAGCTTGGTACAGCAGCAATTAAATAGCTAATATTGCCCATATCAATGACTAATAATTAATTAGTAAATGCAAATCTTTTGCAAATAAAAATCTTCATGCATCACATAAAAAACGTTAACTATTCTATAGTTACGTGAAATTATGTGGACAAAAACACATCGCTTTATACTAGACTTACGTTTTGGTTAAGTGTATTTTATGATGTTATATGAAAACTTTATATTCAATTTGATAGATAATACCAACAAACTGTATTGATTGCAACTATTTATCCCGCTCAGTTGCTAGTAATTGAAATAAACTTTATCAGAAATTTAAAAATGATGTCAATAGATTCATCGGCTATAACTACTTCTATATATAGATTTAGCTCCAAAAATTTAGATGGAAAATGAAGATATTGCTAAAAAAAAACTTAATTAGATAGCTAAATTTTGATAATTATAATACTATGTAAATTCAACAATCTTTAGCCAGTTGTATGAAGGTAATTACAAAAACTAAATTGAAATCTCAGAAAAATTACAGCTTTTATATTGTAGAAAAATAGGGGGTTACACCCCTCATTAACTAATAAGTAAGGGACAAAAATTAAAGTTGCACAATACTTAAGTATTCGTATAATTATATTAAGTAAATTTAGTGGATGAAATTGATTTCCTAGGCAGATGACATTTGGAGCAAAAAATACTAATGTTACGATCAATGGTTAAATATGAAGAATTTTTGTTTGCTATACTAAAAACAAGAAAATTCACATAAATACTCCTAAAGTAAAGTAGTTCCTATTTATACAAAATATTATCAGGGTAAAGTAAAAAGATTAGGAGTTTAGGGAATTAGAAAAAAGCAGACAAAGCATCTACTAAGTGCATTATCGTAATTATCGTAAATTTTTTATTACCAGTCATCTGAAATGACTTTAAGTAGATGTTGAAACATGGTAGTAATATTACTAACTTACTGCCACTGAAATTTAGATATTTCAGCCGTCGCAACCATCCGTTCCGGTCGCAGGAAAATCGGGTTTTTGGTCAAAGGTTCAATTAATGGAAAGGATCATCAGGTTAAATGCAGTCGAAATTTTCTGCCTATCGGGCATTGTAGGGATGAACCAGCATAGTTTGCATCCTAGCGGACATTTAGCTCCCCAGAACGCTTTGGGGATGAATTTTTCCTCACTAATAGAGGCTTTTCTAGATACGGCAAATACAAAATGTAATATTTTGCTGGCATTTAAAGCAGCAATTGGAAAACACGATTCTTACATGCATTGTTGTAAGCATATTATTGCCCTGCACAAGTTGAAATTAAACTTGCACTTGATCGCAATAATGGTTGTAAGTTCATGCGTGGAGTCGCAAAATCTTATCAAGTTGAATTGCTATGGTGGGGTAGACAATAACTAATAACATGGCTAATAACAAGCAAGCTGTTTTATTAAAAACTAATAATGCAGTTGATGTACTCATTGTCAGGCACCATTTTGTCCGGATGCTCCTTTAACAACTCAAAATTGTTTTTGACTGCTCAACCAAATCAACTTAAGCGGGCTAATTTACTTAATTCGAGACAACTAACACCATGAATCAAGACCTTTCTGGCATTAGTAGCAATTTAGATAAGACAATACATCCAGAACAATTTGACCAAGTAGTTGAGGCAATTTTAGCAGGTAAGTATTCTTGGGCTTGTGTTTTGATGCTGCGTTTTGCTGGCTACAATCCTCTACATTACATTCCCTACCGTACTTACAATAGATTGATTAAAGAACATTCGCCCAAAAAATCAAGCACGCAACACAATGAAAATAGAAAGATAGTAAAGCAGATTCCAAACACCAGAAAAGATGGCAATATGTCGCCAAGTTGTTTAAATAAAATTAAAGACTTAGCTTATCTTGAGGTAGTTGGCAAACAGAAGACAGAAATTCGTGGTGGCTCTAATCTTGGATGGTTAGAAAACCAAGTCCGCGAGTACCAATCAATGAAATCAGATTTTCAGCCGGAAGAAAGGCGAGATTTTCAGTTTAATTTTTGCGAATTTAATTAATTAAATTCTGGGAATACACAATCTGTATTGACAATAGTTATTCATAACCTGTCATGGACTTACTATCCAGATGACGGGTTTTCTTTTATCTACTAGACTCTTCTATAGATAGCGTATTTACTTCATAAAGTTTTTTCGGACTTAAATTTATCTTTTCTTGTAGGGTTCTATATTGTAGCACTAAAATCTTCAAAATCAAAGGATAAATATCAAGTTATCAAGAAAATATTTTTTTGATTTGAATAAGTTACACGCAAACAATAGCAGCAGTATGACAATCCATCTGGGTTATCGTAATTTCGCCAATATATCAAGTAGATCGATGGTCATTAGTAAGTCGCGTAATGACAAAATATATTGTTAATTTGCGATGCTTTCCTAATTTAAATATTTAACCAACTTTGGGGGTTAAAGTCCCCTGCTTCTACAAGCAGCACGTTTTGCGTCGGGGTAAAATCCCCGTTGCAAAACTCAATTACGAATTACGAATTACGAATTATTTTAACCCTATAGCCGTACAAGATGGAACAGCGAATAGGGAACAGAGGAAAAAGACGACCCGCGTAAACAACTCTAGTTATAAAAGGTAATAATTATGCCACAGTAATTAAATCATTGTTTTTTGCCGATACACACAGCTTGCTGTATGTACTAAAGAAGCATTTTTAAGGGCAAATCGACTCTAAATAGATAACTGAAAAAGCAGTTTATTTATTTTTTATATTTTTGTTACTAGTATCTAGAGATAGATATTTGAGATTATTTTTCTGATCATATCTATTGTAAATAGCTAGATCTATTAGAGATTTATTCATAGCTACTTCAGAATAAATCTGCCAAAATGGCAAATAATATTCTCTTTTATACATTAAATTATAAATAGCAACAATCAAGACGGTTAAAAAAAGTTTGTTTATGAGGTTAAAAGTAATGACTAATTATTAAACTAGAAATAGCTAGCTTGATTGAGCAGGCAATCAATCAACGGGGCATATAACGAAATTAGTTGATATTTATAGCTTATCGTTACTAATGGTGGTTCTTTTTTCACGAAGAGTAAGCAAATCAATTAGAGCGGCGAATTTCCCCAATCTAATCTAGTTAGAGTTTTACCTCCCCCCTACTAAACCTTTAACAATTGCAAAACTTCTTTTAACTAAAGCTAATAAAATTTGAGACCTATTGGCTTAGCGAAAAACGAATAAGTAAGGATAAAAGTATTTTCATCGCTAATAAATCTATGTATATATAGAAAAGTGTAAGTGTCCTTTTCTCGAATCATTTCTCCTGAAATATACTGATAATTTATAATTTTAATACCTGGAAGCTGACAAAATTAATTAGCTTCCAGTTTTTTTTCGGTATTCTCTACATATCTTCAAATATTTTAGTTATTTAATATAATCACTATTTATTAATCTTTCAGTATTTTCTACAGTTGATATTTATTAAGTTTGAGATACAAATTTGAGAGAAGCTATTTTTATTGGAGCTAATTACCAAGAGATTTAGGAGGAAGTCAATAAAATGAAACATCTGATACAAGATGCGCGATCGTTATAAGGCAGTATATTTATTTTGCTAAAAATAAAAATAAAATACTCAAATGCTTAATAATGAAAAAATGATGCTATTGATGGATTTGGCTGAGAAATCAAGCTAAAAATCATTAGTAGTGCCATTCGTTATACGAGTATATTAATTAGATTATTTCTAAAATATTTCTAGTTTATTTTAGAGCCAATAGCTGTATTTTATAAGAGTTTTTTTTGTAGAGTAGATTCCCATGAATAAGCATTTAAAAATACTGATGGAACCAGAAGAGATTGTAAATTTCCTCAAAAGCGAAATCAAATTAAAAGATATATGTATAAATATTGCATCCCAAAAAATAATCGAAAAAGTTGCACAAGAAAAAGGTATAAACGTTACAACAGAAGAAATTGAAATTGAAGCAGATCGTCAGCGTAGAGAAAAGCGTTTGGAAAAAGCTAGTGATACAGTTAGGTGGCTTGAGCAAGAAATGTTAGCCCCATTAGATTGGGAAGTGGGGATTCGTAACCGTCTGCTGACCCAAAAGCTAGCTTTAGCACTATTTGCGAAGGAAGTAGAACAGTTTTTTATGCAAAATCGCTTAGAGTTTGAGCAAGTGATTCTGTACCAATTTGTGGTCAAAGATGAAAAGCTAGCTCAAGAATTGTACTATCAGATTGAAGAAGGTGAAATTTGCTTTTATCAAGCAGCTCGCGTTCATGATATTGATGAAAACCGTAGATACAAATGTGGATATGAAGGAAAGATGTATCGATGGGCAATTTCACCAGAAATCGTAGCGCTTGTATTTAATGCACCACAAAAACAGTTGGTTGGCCCGATCAAAACTGAACATGGCTACCATCTATTTATAGTTGAAGATTATATACCCGCAGAGCTAACACCTAAGCGATACGAAGAAATTCTTTATAATATGTTTCAATATTGGTTAAATGCTGAAGTTAATTATATGTACTATAATTTTGAACTCAGTATCTTGTAAGCCAACTGAAATGTATTTTAATGCATCTGTACGGATACCAGTGGAAAAGTGCGTTTTTACAAGTAAATCGATTAAAACTAGTTCCGATAATTGCGATCGCAATCTAAAAAGTCAGATTCCTAAACAACCAACCTTCGCCGCTACTTTATACTACCATCGTAATACTTAAGTAGTACATAGAATTAGTCGAATAATCGAAAATAATTTGCAATTCCGCAGCGGTGGCTTAAAAGCTTGCTCAGCAATGGTTTTGATGAAAGGTAAAAGATGCTACCCTGATATTAAGAGTAGATGCACGTGACATACCCACACCCATCTGAGTACAGATAGAGTGTAGGCTTCTCAGAGACTCTTCTTTGAAGACATTATCTGAGCTTTTAGGGCGTGCGTCCCACGCTCCTTTATGTTTATAGAAGCATTTAGATCCCTACACAAACTGATATTGCAATTAGGACATCGATGCACTCTTTGGGATAATGGTTTCTTTACTTTATGACCACAACCAGAACATTCTTGACTAGTCCCATTTGGGTTTACAAATATTACTTTTAATCCAGCATTTTCGGCTTTGAACTCAAGTATATTTATAAACTGACTCCATCCGGCATCATTTACAGATTTAGCTAATCGCGTTCTAGCAAGTCCTTTTACATTCAATTTCTCAACAGCAATTACATCGTATTTAGAAAATAATTGTTTTGCTGTTTTGAAGTGGAAATCTTTTCTGGTATCAGCTACTTTTTTGTGTCTAACGCCTAGCTTTTTAATTGCCTTTTTACGACGATTAGAACCTTTTTTACGTCGAGACACTTTACGTTGTGCTGACTTTAATTTACGTTCAGCTTTGCGTAAATATTTTGGTGCAACAATCCGGGTATCATCAGAAGCAACATAAAAATCAATCAACCCTACATCGATTCCAACAATATTATCAGCATTGAAATCTGGCTTAATTGTTGGCACTTCTTTATTGTCAAGACTCAGAGTTGCATAATAACCGTTAGCTTTTTTGGTGACAGATACGGTTTTAATCACGAATCCATCCGGCATAGGCCGATGAACAATTACCTTTACATCACCAATTTTGGATAACGTAATTTTGTTACCTACAAAATGATGTTGTTTAAATTGGGGATAAGTAAAAGTTTTATATCTCCCTACACGTTTGAACCTTGGACGACCTGATTTTTTACCATTACCGTCGCCCTTCAGCCATCTATCAAAAACAATCTCAACTTTTTTAGGTACTTCTTGTAATACTTGAGAATGAATTTGTCTGTACCAAGGGCGGTCAACTTTTAATTGTTTTAAGGAAGCTTGTTGACTAAAGCGATTCTTTTTATCTTTTAATTCTGGTAAATGACAAACAAGCGGACATCTATCGATTGAGCAACCCCAACGCTCATACCAATCAAACCTTTCAGCAAGCTGATAATTATATTGACAACGCAACATATCGAGCGTGTTATCAATAATTTCTCGCTGCTGTTTATTCGGTTTTAATCGGTATTGATACGATGTACGCACTTCTTCATCACCACCTTGTTATTTGGTCAGTGTTACTATTTGAGTATACACCTATTGGTGCAAATATTCCAAAATTACTATGAAAAATGATTTTGTTTCTAAAGGACGTTCTGTTAGTGACCTAAAAGTTCATCTGGTTTTAGTCACAAAGTATCGGCGTAAAGCCTTTACTATAAAGATGTTAGATAGACTTCACGTCATCATAGAAGAACTATTGGAAAAATGGGATTGTAAACTTGTAGATTTCAACGGAGAAGATGACCATATACACTGTCTTTTTCAGTATCACCCAGACATTGAGTTGAGCAAGTTAGTCAATAATCTAAAATCAGTGTCGTCCAGGAAACTGCGTCAAGAATACTCAGAACACCTAGCTGATATTTACTGGAAAGAAGTATTTTGGAGCGGTTCTTATTTCGTAGCTTCCTGTGGCGGTGTAACTGTTTCAACTTTGCGGAAATACATCGAAGGACAATCTAAACCCGGTTCGTAATTCATCTCAACACCTCCCTAACGGGTAGGTGTGAGACTTCTTACGATTGAAAGTTAAATTATGTCGTCAGCTAAAGCTGCAATTATTGTAGCGCAATTTACACGGGATAGACATTTTCGTAAATTAGTATGCATTTGTGTTTTTATTTTACTTTTGTAATCAACCGTAGCATCAAATACTAAACTATAAAGATATTTATTGAATATTTGGACAAATTGCATCTTTGGGTTTTTTAGACAAGCTTTTCCATGCCAAAAGTAAGCTTTTTAATTCACCCTGCAATGTTAATAAATCACCAATTTGTCGATCATAATTTGTGCTGTATTTCATCGTAAGCTGGTTTACCACCATCGCAAATCTGGAGAATATCCCCGATTTATTCTAGAGTCAAACCGAGTCTTTGAACGCTTTTAAGAATGATAAACGAGTCAATATATCTTCGGTGAAGCATCTAAAACCACCCTCAGTTCTTGCCGCTGATTTAATCAAACCTAAGCTTTCGTAATAGCGAATTGTCCGAATTGGAACTCCACTAAGTTTCTGTACTTTACCTATTAATAGCGTTTGATTTGCATGGCTTAACATACCGGGCTGTAACTCCTATTACTTGTTGCTGCGATCGTTTGGCTACAAATCTAATATAGAGGTTTTTTCTTGGTGGAATCAGGCTTTTGTTATATAAACAATTAGTACATCAATTGAGCGGATATTAATGAAAGATAAGCGAACGAGGATGAAGCAATATGAAGTAGATAGAAGTTTACAATATTTCATGCTTTTAATAAGCTATTTTTTTTTATATAAATTTTAATGCGTATCCAATCAAGTTTTTGTACAAAGAGGATTTTAGCTCTTTTTGCAGATAACAACTCCTGAGAAAATACCTCAGACAGATAGTTTTCTGACACATACAGTTCATCAATTTGCAAAGCATAAATCTATAGTTAAGAATAAGGGCATACAAATATATATTGATAAAAATGAATAGCCAATTAATTCGCATTGAGGAATTATCTCCTCTGGATGTAGAGGAAATGTTTGTACTTTTAAGCAATCATTTCCAAGGAGTGAAAAGAGATGTATTTAACAACGATCTAGATGATAAAAACTGGGTAATCTTGATAAAAGATGAGCAAACAAATGAGTTAAAAGGTTTTTCTACACTCCTAATGTATGACACCTGTTTTGAAGGTGAAACGATTAGTATTGTGTTTTCAGGAGACACGATTGTAGACCCTAGTGCTTGGTCAAGTTCGGCGCTATCTACTAGCTGGATATCTTCGATAAATAAGCTGCGTTGGGAATACTGTAAAGGCAGACTTTACTGGCTATTAATTTCTGGGGGTTATCGCACCTATCGTTTTTTACCGCTATTTTGGCAGCAGTTTTATCCTCGGTACGATACGGCAACTCCAGAGAATATTTTGTGCTTGATACAGAATTTGGCTGTGAAACGTTTTGGCGAAAATTACGATATTAAAACGGGTGTGGTTCGTTTTGCTCATCCTCACATACTGCGTGATGGATTGCGGGGTATACCTGCTGAGCGATTGCAAGACCCCCACATTCGCTTTTTCCAGACGCTCAACCCCGGTCATTTTGATGGTGATGAGTTAGTTTGTTCTACGGAGATTTGCGAGGAAAACTTAACCCGTGCCGGACGTAGAATGTGGTTTGCTAGAACAAACTCTGTAGATCAAATTCCGGTTTAAAATAAAAAACGTAGTTGGGTTGAAATAGGAAGTTTTAAATAGTTTCGGGGTGATGCTTTCAACACAATAAAAACTATTTATTTTTGGTATAAAGCCTTTAAATACAATTTATTTAGAAGCCCGAAAATCCGGCAGTAAAAATTACATGAAAGCTGTATCAAGCAATATTAGTTCATATCGTTACACCCAAATATTTAATCGATCAAGACGTTTTATTGAAGGCTGGTATTGGGCTATCCCTTCGAGAAAGCTTAGAAAAGGAAAGGTAAAAGCAGTTTCTTTATTAGGTAGAGAATTGGTAATTTACCGCGATATTGAGGGTGAATTAGTTTGTTTTGATGCTTACTGTCCTCATATGGGCGCTCACCTTGCAGAAGGTAAAGTTGAAGGTGGGGGATTGCGTTGTTTGTTTCATAATTGGAAGTTTGATCGCAAAGGTGATTGTGTTGATGTTCCTTGTTTGGGAACACCGCTTCCTCTACAGTTAAAAACGTGGCACGTTGCGGAAAAGTACGGCATGGTATGGGTTTGGACGGGTGAAACTCCATTGCAGCCTTTACCTTTTGTTCCAGAATTAGAGAACGAGGAATGCGATAGTATTTTAACTTCTCAGTTTATTAAAAACTGCCATCCTAACGTGTTGATGATTAATGCTATTGATGCTCATCACTTTAATACGGTTCACAATTTACCCTTAGAAATTGTTTTTCGCAAAGAACAACTCAACGAAAATGCCGTTATTTTTAGTAACGTTACATGGGGTGGGGAAGATTCTTTTTTGATTAAATTAATCCGTCCTTTTTATAAAAAAGCTATTACTTATAGTATGTGTTATTGGTACGGAAGTATTGGTACTGTAACTTTGGGTCCCGATTTTCTCCATTTTCATATTATGTTTGCTTTGCGTTTAATTGAAGATGGAAAAGCGGAAGGACAAACAATTTTAATAACTAAAAAACGTCGGGGGATTTTTGGATGGCTGTTTAATAAAGTTGTACTTTGGCTGACAAATCAGGTCGGTAACTATTTTGCAAAAGGAGATACTCAGATTTTTCAAACGATTAAATTCGATTTGAAAACACCAACTAAAGCAGATAATTCTATATTGCAATTTATTCAAAATGTGGAAAAACAAAAAGCCCTAAGTTGGGGAAGTTGGGAAGCTGTAAACGAAGAAGCAGAAAAAAAACAGCAGCAAAAAGCTGAGATGGTTAAATCCAAAGGAGAACCGAATGACTGAAAGAGTTAAGAATTAGGAGTTAGGAGTTGATTTCGCAATCGCAACTAACAATGATGATACATCCTATTCTCATTTTTGGAGATTGAGCGTTACCGAAACTGAAACAATTGAGTTGAAAATTCATCTAAGAACAAGAATTATGAAAAATACATGAGACAAATTTTTAATCATGAAAAAAGTTTTGACAATTCGTTCGATGCTTTTCAACTCGTTGCTAGTAGTTATTTTTGCTGCTTGTGGTGCAAATGCTCAGAAAAAAGCTGAAATCTGTTCAAATGTAGACTCAAAGATGTTTATACCAGGAAATGATGCCGTGAAATCTCAAAACCAAGAAAATCCCGATCCAATGGTTTTACCGAAAAATCCGGATTTCGATTCAGATTCCCATCCGATGATTGTTTTGACCTGTCCGCAATCAGAAAAGTAAATAAAATTAGAAGTTAAGAGTTATCAAAAATCTTTTATTAATCCATTATCAAACTGGGAATTACATTTACTGGTGGATAATAAATAAAACTATTAATCAATCAATTATGAATCAACAATATTCTATAGCTGGATTGCATCTACCTGATGTAAATCAAGAAGAAAAACTGCATCGAATTTTATCTTCAGCGCTTGAAAAAACGATGGGAGATGAAAGCAAAATTTCTGAAACTTTTCTCCCCTACTGGAATGCAGAATATTTCAATCTCGATCAAGTTAAAATATTTCGTGAGTCCACACCCGCAGAACAAAGTTCGATTTTACAGCTTTGTAATTTGGGAATTTTGGAGGAAGCTTATTTTATAGAGAAAGCTGGAGTGGGTTATATGGCAAAAATGGTTTTATTCGCGGAAACCACTGAGGAAAGAATGCTTTATGCTTTGTTTGGAGCAGATGAGGTTAGTCATTTATCACAGATTAAGCGTTTTTTACCAACTCCGAAACTTAGTAATAACCCATTTTTGAATATGCTGGAAGATGTGGTGGAAAGTGATGATAAAACTGTTTTATTGTTTGTGCTTCAGGTGGTTTTAGAAGGATGGGGTTTAACTCATTACCGCAGTATTGCTCAAAGTTGCCAACATCCTCAATTAAGTTCGGTGATTCGCGGTTTTTTACAAGATGAAAGTCGTCATCACGCTACCGGAGTAACGTTGTTTGAAAAGATATCTTCCAGTAAATTAAGTCAAGACATTGTGGATATTCTGGCAATATTTTTGCAGATGGTGCAATTAGGACCTCAAAGTGTAGTCACAGCAATTGAAAAGGTCAAAGGAGATTTATCTAAAGTAGAAAAAATCAATATTTTTGCAGAGCTTGATACAGAAAATCATAGTGGAAGTCGCTTGAAACTATTACGCAGTTTAATGCATTTACCCAACACTATAAATATAGTTGAAAATCTGCAAAATAAGGGGTGTTTTCAACCTTTGAAAGCGAATCAATGTGTTTTATAAGAAGGAAGTAGGGAATAGGGAGTAGAAAAATATTCTTGAAATCACAATCTATCAATGGTGCGTGACACTACAAGTAGTATAACCACGTACAGAATTTATCGTAGCGTCACACACTAGGCTGTTGACTTTGATAGTATTTTCCTACTTTTTATTCATGCAACTTTTATGTCAGTTATAATCACAACATTTTGAACCTCACTCCATCCTCCGGACACCCCTCTCCTTAATAAGGAGAGGGGAAGGGGGTGAGGTCTAGGCTAGATTGGAGATGAGGGATTTGTGATGATTTTTTAGCACTCAAAAACCTACAGAGTCAACAGCCTAGTCACACACCCTACAATAATCAGGAATGGCCGCAAGTGTCACAAAACTCGGATGGTGCCGTACACTCACCGTCTTATTACTAGGTTGATAATTAGTCTGTGTACTAGCAACGGCAATAAAGGGGGATATTATCTACGCCCCCTCAACCGCCTCCCCTACAAGAAAAATATGCCATTTGCGTAAGTCCTAATAATAATTCCTTCTTTCCTATTCCCTATTCCCTATTACCTATTCCCTACTCCCCATATGTTTGATAAAGAAAATACACTTTTAGAAAATCAACAAGTCTGTCGCAAACTGCAAATTAATTATCAGCGAAATAAACAGCAAGACTGTACCGAGTTATTAGATCGAGCTACTGCGGATTTTAAGTACAATGATTGCGAAAATGAATACTGGAATCCAGAGCAATTTTCCTTACTTTTTGGTACACCTTTATGGTCGGAAGCAACCCCAAGTCAAAGAATTATTCTCAATCAACTTTACTGGGTTGCTTACTATTCTCAAATCATTTCCGCTGAAATTGCGACGATCTTTTTTAATCAAACTAGTGCAGCAGGACTCTATGCTCAAGAGGACTTCCGGCTGATATGCGATATGCTCGATTTAGAATCCGCACAGGAACGCGCTCATATCAACGCTTTTAAAACTATTTCTCAAGAAGTTGAATCAAAATTGTTTGGAGAACGGATATTTAGCTATCCAATGCGCGGACCTTATAGTGAAACAATGGTGTTTGCCGATACAAACTTTTTCAAGCGTCAATGGAAAAAACTTCAGTTACAAGCCTTTGGATTAATTTCTGCGGATAATACGTTCCTTGCTTGTCAATATTTTACAGTGCGGGGAGTACGTACTCTCAACGGTAAGTTAGTTCAACACAAACTCAGTAATTACTATCAAAAACATCCCAATCCCGAAAATGCACCCATCCCCGCGAAAATTTCTTACTATCACTTTATGGATGAAAGCTTTCATTTCAATAGTTCTACCATTATTTCCCATGATGTAATTGACTGTATTAAACCTCCGACAAAATTTGAGAAACTAGTTGCAAACTTAGGAATACAAGGTTGTCAAAAAGACCATTATCATTGTTCTGTAGCAGTTAACGGTATATTTTGGTACGATGCTGCACTATACTCGGCAATTTATCGAGTGTTGCGATCGCGCATTTTCAATATGAGCGATCCAGAAGCAAAACACATGATGCTTCGTTGTTTTACGGAAGAGACACAAGCGTTACACAACAGCTTTCAAACTCATAATGAAGCGATGGAATCTTACAAAGCTTATCTGCAACCTTTAGATTATCTATGGAAAAGTAATCGTGAAATGTCTTTGATGGGTGATAATTCGATTTCTAAATATTTGGATCGGCAAAGAAAAGCTTTAAAAAAATGGGAAATATCATTTTCACATATATGATAATAATTTAATATATGAATAAAAAACTTCTGTATTACTTTGCGTTAAAAAACATATCTTAAATATATGAATTCATTACAAAACCAAAATACCCAACCTTTAATTAAAATGAAAATATTCAATAATTGGGATGTTGTAGCAAAGGGTTGGTATATAGTTTGTCCAAGTAAAGAAATTATAAATAAAGCGAAATCTTTTAATATTTGCGGACAAAGAATTGTAATTTTTCGCGGTGAAGATAACAAAGTTAGAGCATTAGATGCTTACTGTCCACATTTAGGAACCGACTTAGCGATCGGGAAAGTTGATGGTAACTTAATTCGCTGTTTCTTTCATCATTGGGCTTTTGATGGTGAAGGTAAATGTCAAGATATTCCCTGTCAATCAAATATTCCTCAAAAAGCTGATTTACAGGCTTATGCAACTGATGAAAAATATGGTTTTATTTGGGTTTATCCAGATGTAAAAGCACCGGAAATTGTAGAATTTGATGAGTTAAAAAATCAATTTGTGACAACATCCGATAAAGCTTTCGAGCGTAATTGTCATCACCACATATGTATGATGAACGGAATTGATGCTCAACATCTACAAACAGTACATAAATTAAACATTAAAATGAATTTATCATTGCAGTCAAATAAATCTGGGAATATGATTGATTTTACCCTGAGCGGTGAATTTCCTCAAACTACATTTAGAGAAAAGATTGCTAGAAGAATACTTGGTAATAACTATGGATACACTATGAGATATGCCGATGGCTGTATAGGATTACTAACTATCATGAAAAAAGTGCGATTCATTCCACCTTTACGGATGATTTACGCTTATACACCTTTAGAAGGTAGAACGAAAATTCAGCCTATTTATATAACTAAAAAAAGAGCAGGAATTCTTGGTTGGTTTATCAGTAGATTTTTATTATTACTAACAAAATTAGCTTACTATTTTTTGCGCGGTGAAGACGGCATGATTTATGACAACATTCGCTATAATCCTAACGCTATTTTAAATATTGATGAACCGCTGGTTAAATATATGAATTATGTAAATCAGCTTCAACCTTCTATATGGTCAAGAAATTTTAGATTTTGAATTTTAGATTTTAGATTTATATCTGTATAATAAAAAAGTTTGTTTAATTCAATACAGCGGCAATTTACAATCAATAACATTATGAATGAAAATATTTACCAAATCCAATTCCCAAACACAAATCATCCACCGATTAGTTTAGAACAAAATCAAAATCTTGCCGAACATTTAACTATAGAAAATTCACCAATACTTTTCGGTTGTCGAACCGGAATTTGTGGGACTTGTCTTGTAACTATAGAAGGTGATATTCCACCTCCATCAGCAGAAGAAAAAGAAGTTTTAGAAATCTTAGCACCGGAAAATCCTCACGCAAGATTAGCTTGTCAAATTCAGGTAACTAACTATATTAAAATTATCAATTAATAACTAATAACTAATGAAATTTGCAGACTTTTGGTACGTCGCTGCATTAAGCAACCAATTAAAACCAAATAAAGTCCTTTCACGCATAATTTTAGGTGAATGGTTAGCAGTATTCCGTGGGGAAGATGGTAAACCTGTGGCTTTACAAGATAGGTGTATTCACAGAAATAGTCGTTTATCTAAAGGTAAAGTTTGTCAGGGTAAGATTCAATGTCCTTATCACGGATGGGTTTACGATCATACCGGAACGGTTGTCACCGTACCTTCGGAAGGAAAAAATTTCTGTCAAAGCAAAATGCGGAAATCCCAGGTTTATCAAACCTTAGAACAAGATGGTTTGGTTTACGTGCGATTGTCGTCACCTGTTGAGGAATTTCCACCCTTCAAAATGCCTAACTACCAACAACCGGGATGGGAAACTGTAAAAGTAATCAATCGTTTTCACAACAACGTTACTAACTGTGCTGAAAATTTTATCGATGTTCCTCATACCACTTCCGTTCATCCAGGAATCTTTCGTAAACCAACTCAACAACAGTTAGAAATGACTGTGGAAAGACGTAACGGTTGTGTATTTGCAGAGTACCGTAATGAAACGACTAATCTAGGATGGTTTACAAAGTTTCTTAATAATAAAGGTTATAAAATCCGTCATATCGATAGCTACAGGATGCCGAATGTTACCAGCGTTGAGTACGATATGTCACCCAACAGAAAACTTTTTATCACCAGTCAATGCATTCCCGAAACGGAATCTACTCTGGTTTACACCTGTATTACCTACAACTACGGCATTTGGAATAAACTCGTAAAACCATTTGTACATTGGACTACACAATATATTATTCGTCAAGATATCGAAGCTTTAAAGATTCAGTGGGAAGTCATCGAAAAATATGGTACGCAATTTACAAATACACCCGCTGACACTATCCATATTTTTGTCGAGTCTATTCGCAATTATATTGCAGCAGGGAAAGATCCAAGAACACTTCCCGATAAATTAGTAGAGGTAAAATTTTGGGTTTAACTGAGTATACATAAAAAAAGAAGTGGCGCAGCCACTTCCAAAAAATTCCCAGGTAGAACCTGAAGAAAGTATAGCTATTAAATAGTATCTAAATCGTATAAATTGAAACTGATTTATTAATATGTTGGTTTTCTTTACATTCGTAATTCTTCTAGCACTAACTGTTACAAATAGCAAACAAACCTTTGTAATCTTGAAAAAGAGTCGTGAGGATTGGATATTAGACGGTATTGGCTTATTTTTTCAGGGAATTGCGATCCCGTTTTTTCAAATAGCTGTAGTTTTTCAACTTTACCAGTTGTTGCTGCCAGATACTCGTGCTTCACTAAATCTTTATCCCATTGCAGCTTTCTTACTCAGTTTTGTATTTGTAGATTATCTCTACTATTGGAATCATCGTTTATTTCATACTCGGAAACTGTGGTTTATCCATCAGGTGCATCATACCGTAACGGAAATGGATGTTTTGGGAACTTCCCGCAATACCTTGTGGACGAGCTTTTTTATCGTTTATCTATGGATTCATTCGTTATTCATCTATTTACTGCAAGAACCAAACTGGTATATTCTAGGCATCAGTTTGAGTTCAGCTTTGGATTTATGGCGACACAGTAGTTTTAGTCCAACAGTAAATTCCTGGCTGTATCGCTGTTTATCCCCGTGGTTAATTTTACCCCAAGACCATGCTTGGCATCACTCCCAATTTATTCAAGGAAACTACGGTGCAAATTTAAAGCTATGGGATAAAATTCATAAAACTTATCATAAATCCGATCAAGTCCCAGATTCGTTAGGTATCAATAGTTCTCTATCTTTGAGCAAAAAACTATTTTTACCCTTGGAATGATTGAATGCAAAACCTCACCCTACCTTCGGCTTCCCTCTCCTTACCAAGGAGAGGGATTGAGGGTGAGGTTTTATCCTATAATTCATCATTTTAATTTCATCATATTACAGCCACCAAATGTAAAGACATTGTAGTCTAACGTATCCATATCCGGATTTATACCTACCTTTAAAGGAATTGGTATTATTACTCAATTTACTAAATACCATGCACTACTACCAGATTTAAATTTATGACTTTAAGAAGTACTATACTTTCCTTTTTTCCATCTGCTGTCATGGTTCTGGGATTTATTTGTTTCCTGTGGATTTGTTATTCCCCTGGAATTTTTAGCGTTGCTACTTTTTTATTTTGTTTATACGGTTTTCCTTTATTAATTCATAAAATCCACAACCATTTTTATCCCATTCAAGAAGGAATAAGTTATTTACAAGGTAAAGAATATTCTCCTTGGTGGGGAAGTCATCAAATACAGTCTATATATATCACCTTCGACTTTTTAGAAGCAGCATTACGTTTAATTCCCGGTACATTTTCATTGTGGTTGCGATTATGGGGAGCAAAAGTTGGTAAAAATGTTTATTGGACTCCCAAATTAGAAATAGCCGATCGCTCCTTAATTGAAATCGGAGATAACGTAGTTTTTGGTCAAAGCTGCGGTATTTTATCTCATGCAATTAAACCCAAAAAACAGGATTTGATGCTGTATGTCAAAAAAGTAAAAATTGGTAGCAATGTCTTTATCGGAGCGGGTTCTTATCTTGCTCCTGGTGTAATTGTTCAAGATGAAACTTTTGTTTGTGCTGATAGCCGTTTGTATCCAAATATAGTGATAGAAAATGAATTACAAAAAACGAGGGAATAGGAAGCATCAAACATACGGAGTCTAATAAAGTTAAACATTAGAATTAAACTTTTTAATAATTAACCAAATCCATAGAATAAAAATTAACAAATAAATTATTTATACAATTATTATTAATTATGCGCTTAATCATCCAACTTTTTGGTAAACTAATTGAATCCGCTAGCCGTGATTTTTATCAAAGTTTAGAAAATCCTCAATCCGCACAGCAAAAGGTACGAGAAGAAATATTAAAGAGCTTAATTAAAAGCGATTATGGTAGATATTTGCGCGTTAAAACTATTGACGACTGGCATCGCATTCCGATTGTAGAATACCATAATATTGAAAATTGGATTCAAACACAACAGGAAGATAACACTTATCTACTTACCTCAGAAAAAGTTGCTTTTTATGAAAAAACTTCTGGAAGTCGTGGTGCGGCTAAATTTATTCCTTATACAAATTCTTTACGACGTTCTTTCAATCAAATGTTTTGTATATGGACGCACGATTTAATTAAGCATGGGCCAAAATTTACCAGTGGAAAACTATATTTTTGTATTTCACCGCAATTAGGAGAAAATAAATCTTCTTTAAAACCATCCGCTACATCTCTACAAGACGACTCCGAATATTTAGATGGTTGGTTACAATGGATAATGAGTCAGTTTTTAGTTTCCCCATCTGGATTAAATAAGTTAAGCAATGCAGAGGAATTTAAACATCAACTTGCTCAGTCACTTTTAAGCTCAGATAATCTCGAAATCATCTCAATTTGGAGTCCAACTTTTCTCAAAGTTATCCTTGATTACATTCAGAATAACCGCAAGCAACTGGCTTTAGAATTAGCGACTAAAATGTCAGCAAAACGACGGTTAATGCTGTTACAACCTCATTTATTTCCACAAGTATCTACAAATAAAGAATTAAGCCAAATTAACAGAGATAAAATACCTTGGCATTTATTATGGAGCGAACTAAAACTAATATCTTGTTGGGATAGCGCAAACGCTGCTGATGGTGCTGATTTTTTACGTTCCTTATTTCCTAAAGTATTGATACAGGGAAAAGGACTTCTCGCTACAGAAGCACCAATGACTATTCCCTTGATTCCCGCAAAGGGATGCGTACCCTTACTCAATGAAGTATTCTTCGAGTTCCTAGATGAAAGCGGATTTATTTATCAACTCCATGAGTTAAAACAAGGAAACACCTATGAAATCATCATTTCTCAAAAAGGAGGATTATATCGTTATCGGATCGGAGATAGAGTGCGTTTTACTCATTCATACTTAAATACACCTTGTTTGGAATTTGTAGGAAGACAAAAAGAAGTCAGCGATTTAGTTGGGGAAAAACTGCATTCCCAATTTGTTCGAGATGTTCTAGAAACTTTACCTTTAGAAGAAGCCTGTTTTAAAACTTTAGTACCTGTAAAATATCCCAAGGAACACTATATTTTATTAGTTGATACTGCTAAATTAAATCCGAAAGAAATCGCCTTACAATTAGAAGAATCTTTACAAAAATCGCATCATTATCGTCGAGCTAGACTATTAGAACAATTAGAATCAGCAAGAGTCATAGTGTCTTCGCAAATTCCGGAAATTATCAGTTTATATAAAGCTAAATCTGGGAAGAAATGGGGAGATTTAAAACATGATATTCTTGCTACTCAACCGATTGATAAAGAGTTATTACTTGAGTTAGAAGAAGCTTGTTTGATTAATAATTAGAGATAAACCTCACTCACAATCCGTCTTTTTGGTAAGAATAAAACCTCACCCTCAATGGCTCTTCTTAGTAAAAATAAAACCTCGCTCTCAATCCCTTTTCTTAGTAAAAATAAAACCTCACCCTCAATCCCTCTCCTTATTAAGGAGAGGGAAGTAGGAACTTGGAAAACTGTAGTAAAAGTTAATTCTTTCTTTGCGATCGCGATTAATATATAAAATTGATATAAGCCGTATCATCACTTGGAAATAATCAATGGTTGCTAATCCTGAATTTCAATACATGAGTCCCCAAGAATACCTCGAATGGGAAAAAACTCAGGAACTCCGTTATGAATACATTGACGGAAAAGTGTTTGTAAGGATGGGAAAAACAATAATACACAATTGCATTTGTTTAAATTTTTATATTGAATTAAATGATTTTTTAATCGAGAAAGGATGTGAAATTTATTCATGTGATGTTAAATTAAAAGTCACATCGAAATCTTATCATTATCCTGATGTGGTAGTCACTTGTGACGATCGCGATAAACAAGCGATTGATATGATTAGATATCCTTGCTTAATTGTCGAAGTGCTTTCCCCATCAACGGAAGCTTTTGATCGAGGTAAAAAATTTACTCGCTATCGTCAATCAACTACTTTGCAAGAATACGTTTTGATTGAATCTGATGAAATTGCTGTGGAATGCTTTCGTAAAAATGATGAAGGTTTATGGGTTTTGCATACCTATGGAGAAGGAGATACTTTAAATTTAGAAAGTGTAGGAATTTCTATTGCAGTCGAGAAGTTATATCGACGAGTTCAGTTTGATTTGGGAGAGAGGAATTAAGTTATTTATTTGCTTTTAACGTAAAATTCAGAAGGTGCAATCTTTAAATTAAAACTTTCATGCGTCGAGATTCGATTTTTTATAAACTATTTCAACAATCGCCAACTTTACTATTTGAGCTAACCCAAAGGGAGGTAGAAGAAATGCTAGGAATTACACTTCAAGAGACACGAGTTTACCGGGAAATCAAGCAAGAAGGAAGGGAATCAGAAGCCAAAACAATCATCCTTCGTCAATTAACTCGACGGGTAGGAGAATTACCTCAAGAAGTGCGATCGCGTGTCGAATCTCTTTCCTTGGAACAGTTGGAAAACTTGGGGGAAGCTTTGCTTGATTTTCAAGGGATGTCCGATTTGGATAGTTGGTTGGAAGCGATCGCGCTTTAAAGGGTAAGTTAATCAATTTTGGCTTTTTTAGCAATCATCCAAAGCCGCGATCACAAATTCTGGTAAATTATTTGCTAGCATTTGAAGCGATAAATTGAACTATCTTTATTATTCACAGTGAGTAATGTTTATCTTTATTAACTGATTTTTGATTTTGGTTATAATATTGTCTAACTCTTGCTGGTTCAATTTGTGTGAAGATTTCTGACACTTTTCCTGATTCTGCAAGTTTTAAAGCATCTTGAATTAAGTAATCGTTTTTCTCTTCATCTGAAAATGGAATATTATCTGGCAAGTGGTAATTATACATTCCTAGAATCAATATGTAGTTTTTCTTAAGCCGAGTAAATGGAGCGGGTACACTTTTTAAAGCATTGATAATATTTTGAAAATCTTGTGGTTGTATAAATGGCTTGGCAAGTTTACCTAAATATAGCCAAGTCTCTGTAGCTTTAAGTTTTTCAATATCGGATTTAGCTGCTGTTGAAGAGTTAAATATTAACTGCCAATCAGCTAATTCAAGTATTGGGAGAAAGCGAAATGCTTCGAGAAGAATAGCACGCATATATTCACTTGATTCTTCCATCGCAACTTCATTAGTTTGATAGTATTCCCACAGTTGCTTAATTGCATCTGTATGTCCTTGAGAAGCTAAACCAACAATAACATCTAATAGATCGCGAATAACAAATAAGTCAGGGTTACAAATTAGGTCAACAATTTCCTGCCAAACTTGATCGAAACCTAATATTAGTAATTTATTTACGGATGATCTAATCCGAGTTTGTAATTTTCTCTGCTTTATATTTAATTCTCGTCTTTCTTTTTCATTGATAGAATCAGCTTTAATCTTAATAGATACTGAAGTTTGTAGTAATTCTTTTAAGCTGTCTTGAAAAAGATTCACGACTTTAGACTTTATTTTATTTTTACTATCAATCCAAGGACGATTCAGTTCTTGAAACTGAGTACTCCATTTTGAAATAATGATAAAGTTACGTTCGTTAGGAAAAGATGCTAACTTTAACTGCTTTTTAGGATCTAAATTTTGTACAACTAATTTTTGATGAATTTTGCGGCTTAAACGTATTTCTGTGACATAAATTCCCAATGAATATAAACAATGCTGATAAATTCTGATTAACTTCCACCATGATTGTTCATCATAACTGCTATTAGCTAATTCAAACTGAGTGCGGTAATCGTAATCCATTATCCATAAAGGATAAAGTGTAAAGTTAAATTCCTCGTTTAATTTATCTAGATCGGTATCTAGTTCTACGCTAGGCAAAAATTCTGATATGTTTTCATAATGTTCAGTTTTGTATTTATTAAGTTTAAGTCCTAGTTCTTCAAGCTTTATTTTTAATTGTGTTTCAAATTCTTGGATATAATTAATATGTCGAGAAACTGCAATAATATCATCAACATAACGGTGGTACTGTATTTTATTTTTCCGCTCCTTGTCATTAAAATAATCATCAACAACTTTTAAATATAAATTGGCATAAAAACCTGATGTCAGAGTTCCTTGTTTAAGTCCTATTCCGTCTTGATGTCCATTATTCAAGTTTTGTTTGAGAAGTTTAGTGAGTAACCACTGAATCCGTATACTACTAATTTGTAATTCTCTTTCAGTAATATCAATTAACTGTTCTTGAATAACTGTGACGTAATATGATTGTATATCAGTTCTTAAAACAGCACCATCTTGATAAAGTTTAGCGCTTTTTTCTGATGCCTTTAAAAACTGTTTATACTTAGGAAAATAATCCTCATATAAATCTTCTGTTTGCTCTAATTTAAGTTTATATGAATTAAATTCAAAGTTATTTTTCTGCCCAATAGTTTGTAAAATAGCAATAGCTAATATCTCTTCTTCTAAACGAGTTAGCTGCTTTGGACGACCTTTTGCTCTACCTTTAACAAATTTATAATCTATATCTTGATTAAAAGGAAGAAAATTATCTGAGTATAATTTATCAACTAAGTTATCAACAAGACTTTGTAAGTTTTCATCAAGATTGCTTTCAAACAAGCGTATTTCTATTTCATCATAAAAAGATTCATTAAACACGTTATTTCTTGCTTTGACCCAAGCTAACTCTATATTTTCTAGACTTATTAGTCTATTCCATTCATTGTCTTCTTCAAGTTCGCGATTTTTGATTGTTTGACAAACACCATAGAATTGTGCAGTATGATTTAAAATATGTTGATCTTGCCAATAACTACTTACAGGATTTTCAAAATAAACTACTTGTTTACCTTCAATAACAGAAGAAATATTATGGGTTTTACCAATAAATTTGTTAACAGATGTGTGTATAGCATTGATTCCTTGATTGATGTCATTAACTTGAATTATTTTTTGAAGAGATTGTTCTAAGTTTTTTGTTCCTATTGTCATCAAATGTAATTTTTCAACAGGTACTTCCTCTAATAACCTTTTTAAAGAAAGTGCTTCATCTTGCCAAAATTCTTTTTCTATTTCTGAATCATTTCCTGGTTCTAATCCTAAAGCTTTGAGTTTTTTATCTCTTTCTCTTTTCTGAACATCATATTTACCAATACATGAAGCAGTATCTAGCTGCGTTATAAAAAGATTAGATAAAACTTTTACGGAAGAATCTTTATTATTTAACTTATTTTGTAAGAGACTAATCGTAGTTAAAATTGCTTGGGAAAAAGGCTCATTAATTGCCTTAAAAGTTAATGAAATATTAAATGGCTCAATCTTCTTTTTGAGTTCCTGCATCAACTTTTGATAAATGGCATAGCTATAAATATTTTGTTCTATACCTACACAAAAAATTTCTATAGTTTTTGATTTAATTCTTTCTTTTGGCAAAGTTAAAATTTTTTCAATAAAAGCTGCGGTAGCAGCACCCATTGCACAACCAATATCTACCAAGTAAATGCGTGGTTTATATTTAATGCTATGAAGTAGCATAGTTGAATGAATGACATTATCTAAAATATGAATCGCTTCAAAGTAGTTTCGAGCAAAGAGAGCATAAAACTGAAATGCTGCACTTTTTAAATCTGCTTTATCTAATGAATGTGAAATATCCTTTGAGTAATCAAGTTCTTTGTATCCTTTTGCTTCTGGGATTTCTGACAACCATTGATCTACAGCAGAATAAGCAGATGCAATAATGGGATGAAAAGAGCGATAAATCTTGGCTTCTTCAGCCATAACTAAATTGAGTTGTTTTGACTTTTGCCCAGTAAATCCTGTTAATGCTTGTAACAAAAGTTGCTTGGCTATCTCATTAACAGTCTTCCCATCATTTTCGGCTCTCAGCTTTAAAGCATCTATGGTTTCATCTTCTAGTCGAATAGTAACTACTTTTCCCGATTCCCATAAAATAGTTAACTCTCCGTTGAGAACTTGAACTATATCTTTAATGGTTTCTAGTTTGGATGTACCTGGATTATCTATAGCTTTGCCAAGGGAGGTGTGATAGCGCGATGCAGGAGGGGCTTCTTTTTCCCCTGCACGATTAGCACGAAGTTCAGCAAATTCCTTTGCCAGCCTGTAAAGCGTCCAATCTAACTGCTGTAAACGTTGCTCGATATCTTTTTGACTTACCATAAGTTACTTCATAGTTTTAGTATACATCTGTAGCTGTATACTCCTTTATAGGATAACAAATAGCAATAAGTAAAAATGCTTATTGATATTTATTTTTATTCAGATTAGTATTTGTACATAATAGAAAAGGCACCCAACTCCATTGGAATGCCCTTAGTTTCACTTACCTTTTTGATAGCTTTTAAGACAAGCTATTAACTTCATTTAATTAAATTGCTCGTAAGTAAAATTTCAAAACTCGTACTCAAATAGAATAAACGAAAAATGAAAACTACATCTATTAATGATAGCTCATGGACTGTTAATCTAGTAGAAGCTGTTACCTATCTTCCTGATTCTCTGCCTGAAAAAACTAAACATTTGGAAGTCGCTCTTGCTTTAGTCAAGACAACTGAGCAATATAATCAGGCAAAACGAGATGATGAGAGACGTGGTTATTTAATGCAAGACATTATGCGGTTGATTGATCAGCTTAAAATTCCTTCTGGTAATCAGCGTGTTCTAAAAGCAATGACAACTTCACAACTTGATGCTTATGCTGAGGATTTAAATCAGCAGTTGAAAAATAGTTCGTTTAAGCATCTGTCCGTACCATAATAATCTAAGTTAATGTTTATTGACCTCTGGTGTGAAGAATCCAGAGGTTTATTTATAAGCAGCTACGCAGCTATGTTTTATTCAGCTGCGGTGAAGACGAAACCATCAAACTTTGGAATATTACTACACTCAAGTGCATCAAAACTCTAAAAATTCCTAAACCTTACGAAAAAATGAATATTCAAAGTGCTAACGGTTTAACAGCAGCGACACAAGAAACACTGCGGATTTTAGGTGCATCAAATAAACCATAAACACTACAAACTTGCAACGGGAAAGCAGATAAATTCCCCTCTAGATAGAGCTAGCCACACTTTATCAATTCGACATTCAGAGTGCATAGCCATAATTTTAGCTCTTTTTTCACACCCACAAACCCTTTAATTAACTCAATAAATATTACAAAATTCCATAACTTTTATTACAAAAAACAGAGAAATGTAAATACTAGTTGTAAATAATTACCTAATACCCATTCCCAATTACCCATTCCCAATCCCCAATCTACTCAACCACTTCATTCACCGGGAACCGATCGATTAACTGAATCGCACGTTTAGCATTACGCTTAATATCTTGTGGTAAATGGGGAACGTGGGGAATTTGCGATAACAAATCTAGGGTACGACGTAAAATTCTTACTACATCTCCTTCATCTAAGGTAGTATTTTCACATAGTTCTACCCAGTCCATTCCTAACGCCCATTTTTCAACCAAGGCAATTAATTCAAACTCCAACCATACGGGTAAAGCCACGGCGTATCTATGCTGTAATTGAAACACCTTACGCCGAATTGATCGCAATGAAGCTAAACCATCGGCAACTTCACCGCTAAGTTCAAAAAATACCCTGCTGTCGGGACGAGAAGTTTCCGTGACCAAAGCCGCGATCGCAGTTGCAAAATGATGGGGGTCTAATTGATCCAATTTACCGCTAGCCAACACTAAACCCAACCATAATTCATTCTCTCCCCTAATCGCAGCCGCCATTTGCCCCAATTCAGTGGGTACTAAATTATCCAAAGCTTCAAAGTATTGCAGAATTTCGATTAATTTAATAAATTCTTCCCAATGATGTTCCGACTGTTGTTCTACTTGGGATTGCAATTCTTCGAGTTCGGCTTCTAATTCCGCAGCGCGGGTTTGACGTTTGTATACGCTTGCAGCATTTCCCAATTCATGCAAAGGGTTGCTTTCCATTTGTTCTTGCAAGCTCGTTACCAAACGCAGCTGTTCTAACACTTCCGGAGCCATAGATAAATCATCCCCTGGCTGGGGGATTTGTGCGGCGATCGCGGCTGTAATCTCATCCCCACGACAGGATTCTCCCGGTTTCAATGACAATGACTTTGGTGGTAACAAATCGGGGGGTACGTCAATGCGGGGTAGCTGAGCGTACAAATTGATCGCATCATTAACAGAACTTACATACCAGCGGTTATCCCGTCCCAAACATACCAAGAAAGGTGCTTGCCCGGAACCTTGGGTTTTACCGATTAATACTGACGTTACTGGTGTGGAATCAACATTACCTTTAAGACCTAATAGCGTTCCTGAAACGGCAAAACTCAGCATCATGCTCAATTCTTCCTTTCGGGACTCTGCTGCTTGCTCTTGCAAAGTTTTCAGTAGCTTGCGTTCCACTTTCAAGCGCTGACGCACCTTTTCATATTGTGCGACTTCTTCGTCACTAATTTGAGCAATTTGCGCCTGAACTTCTGCTGATTGCTGTCTCGCCTCAGAAATCTTGTTATACTGCGGCTGTAAATGCAGATTCGCTAAATATTGCCCAAAACTGCGTTCGACTAATTCTTTCGCTTCCGCCAATGTATGGGTTTGTAGCAAATTTAACACCATGCCGTAACTGGGTGTAAACTGGCTGACCAAAGGATCTGGTTTAGATGTCGCTAAATATCCGGCTTCTTTCGTACCTTCAAAGGGCGTTTGTAGCGTTACCACATGACCGACTTCATCCATACCCCGACGACCGGCTCTTCCTGCCATTTGCAAGAATTCGGAAGGATTGAGTAAACGATGTCCGTTATCGGTACGTTTAGAAAGTGTGGAAATTACGGTTGTTCTTGCAGGCATATTGATACCAGCAGCGAGAGTTTCCGTGGCAAATACGACTTTAATTAAACCTTGTTGAAATAATTCTTCTACTAAACCTTTCCAAGCGGGTAAAATTCCGGCATGGTGAGCGGCAATTCCTCGATACAGCGGACCTACGTGTCCGGCACGACCTGCATCGGGATTACGAGCTAGAAAATCATCAATTTGAGGACGTAATCTTTGGGCTTCATCTCCATTCACCAGCCATAAATCGCCTACATCAGCCACAGCGCGATCGCAACCCCGGCGACTAAAAATAAAGTAAATTGCTGGCAGCATATCTCTTTGCCGCAACTGATCTAAAATAAAGCTGATACTGGGGGATTCTTGTCTAGCAACGTGTTTGCTTCTTTCCCTTTTTCTTTTTACGAGCCGAGGATTTAATTGAGTTTTCTCTTTATTAAGTAAAGGAAACAGCCCCCGACTATTGCCAAAATGAAAATCTAGAGGAACCGGACGATAATCCGAATAAATCAAATCCGTTGGACCGTGAACTTGATTCAACCAATCAGTTAGTTGACCGCTATTATCAACAGTTGCACTCAGAGCTACAAGTTGAATTGATTCCGGACAGTAAATAATCGACTCTTCCCAAACTGTCCCTCGTTGACGGTCATTCATATAGTGGCATTCATCCAACACCACCGCTTCCACATCGATTAAAGAAGTACCCACTTGTCCAATCGGCGTACCGTAGAGCATATTACGGAAAATTTCCGTAGTCATCACCAAAATTGGAGCATCTCGATTAATAGAAGCATCTCCAGTCAACAGCCCCACCGAGTCCAAACCGAACTCGGAACGAAAATCGCGTAATTTTTGATTTGACAGCGCTTTGAGGGGAGTAGTATAAAATACTCGCTTACCTCTGGCCAACGCCCGATAAATCGCGTATTCCCCAATTAAAGTTTTACCGGAACCCGTGGGCGCACATACAACAACCGAACGTCCAGCATTCAAAGAAGCTATCGCATCATGTTGGAATTGATCCAGTTGAAAAGAAAAAACGGAACTCGGGTCAACATCTGGGGTTAAAGCAGGATAATTCACTCAAATTTTAATTGCATCCAAACTGATTTTAAATTATATGATTTAAATCGTATTAAGCACGAATCAATCAATCTCTCTTACATGACTTACACGTATTATACTTATACCGCATCGAATTTGAATAACTTTCTCGACATTTCGTAAAAAACAAGTTAATAGGAATTGGCAATGGGGCATTGGGGATTGGTAATTGGAAACAAAATAAAATTTTTAACTATTACCCATTACCCATTACCCATTACCAATTCGTCACTTTCCTAATTCCCCAGAACGCTTAGTAGCGGCTTTGACTGCTTCAATTAATGCAGAACGAAATGCGGCTCGTTCTAATTGGGCAATCCCGGCAATTGTTGTACCTCCGGGGCTGGTAACTCGATCTTTTAATACTGCTGGGTGCATTTGGCTGTCTTGTAACAATTGTGCCGTTCCCAATACAGTTTGTAATGCCATCTGACTGGCGATCGCTCTTGGTAAACCTGCTGCAACTCCACCATCAGCTAAGGCTTCTACCATTAATGCTACATAAGCCGGACCGCTACCGGAAAGCCCGGTAACTGCATCCATTAGATGTTCTGGTACTTCTGCTACTTGTCCTACTGCCTCAAAAATTTGTTTTGCTATTTCCGTATGTTTGGTTTTAGTGTAAGCACCGTTACAAATTGCAGTCATTCCCGCACCTACTGTAGCGGGGGTGTTGGGCATGGCTCTAATTACCGGAAAACCGGGGAAAGCTGCTTCTAATTGATTTAATGGTACTCCTGCCAAAATAGAAATGATTAATGGTTTACTACCACTTTCCATCACCCCTGCCAACTCTTGGGCAATTGCACTGAATATCTGAGGCTTTACTGCTAAAAATACTACTTCTGCGGCTTGAGCAAACGCCTTGCTGCTATCGGCGATCGCTAAAATTTTGTATTCTTGCTCTAAATAAACTCGACGTTCGGAAAGTGGCTCGCTGACAATAAATTCCGATGGTTGATATATTCCACAACTGATAATCCGGGATAATAATGCTTCACCCATTACCCCACCGCCAATTAAGCCAAATTTTTTGTTTGTCATTGCCCACTATTCGTCATTGGTCATTCGTCATTGGTCATCAGGCAGAAAAGGGACTAATGACTAATGACTAATGACTAGTTTATCTTTATTGTGCCATGTGGTTCGGTTCGTTTCCCCAAGCTTGGTTTGGCGGATTAGGACGGGTACGCACTGGAGGTTGAGGAACTTCGTGAAGTACTCCACCAGTAGTACTGACCTGTACGCAGCTAGGTGTGAACAGAAATATACTTTCGCCAATGCGCTCTTGATGTCCGTCAAGGGCGTAAGTACCTCCTGCAACAAAATCTACAGCACGCTGAGCTTGGTCTGGGTCCATAATTGTTAAATTTAGTACCACCGACTTACGTTCGCGCAATGCTTGAATCGCTTGGGGCATTTCTTCAAAGGTGCGTGGTTCTAGCACCAAAACTTCAGAAATACCGTTTAATACTCCCGGCATACCAATAACATTATTCATAGCTTTTGCGGTAGAAGAAGACGCTACATCGCTTCCCATTGTAGGCACTCCTTCGCGCCAACGTCGATTAACTGCAACACTTTCTGGTTGAGGAGCAGGTGATGTTTGATGCTGCTCTTGATACAGATTTTCATAACCATCTGCATCTGGTTCTTCTTCGTAATACTCATACTCTACTGGTTCGTTTAAGCCAACAAAGTCTCTCAATCTGGAAAATATGTTATTCATTGTTACGCTCCTGGTGCCAATCATCTTTCATTGAGAAGGTAAAAATTGCTTTTGTCAACTTTTACCACTACAAATAGAAAATAATTGTTACAATTCATCGCTATTTGTAGCATATTTTACGCGGTTTTGGATTGTCATAACGTCACAGCAACGTTATCACTCTAACTACGTATAATGATGAGTCAAGATTATATCCTAGTATTTATACAATGCAAAGCTGTTTTTACCCCTTATTTTATTTTTTATTATTTGCTAAATACTATATCTTTTGTTGCTTTTGCAACTAGCGTACTAAATAATTATTCTGTATCAAATGACAATGCTTTCTATGGGGTTTACGGACGAATAATTGCCCTATGATAGACATTCGCCAGTTTTAAATGTAGTGCTGGCGAATCGCGGCTTATCTATCAAAAGGTAGATTAATTGTGAAGAAAGCAGATTTTTCTTCTCCCAGCTTAAAACCGAACAATATCAAGGTTTTTAGCTTTTTCTGCCTAAATGTCGTGACTTATACAGACCGTTCTCCGAACAAAATTGTCCCTAAACGAATCATGGTTGCACCAGATTGAATTGCTAGCTGATAATCTCCTGACATTCCCATTGAAAGCTGCTTGATTTTGATGTTTGACAAGTTGCGATCGCCAATTTCTCGCATCAATTGTTGTGTTTGATTAAACACATTCATAACTGCCGAGCTATCTAATCCCAATGGCGGAATTGTCATCAAACCTTCAATTTGTAAATTTTTGCAAAGGTCAAGTTCCCTTAAATCGTCTAATAGTTGCTGTATCGTCCAGCCAGATTTACCCGGATCGGGGAGAATTTTGACCTGCAAGCAAACTTTGGGGCTAACTCCTAACTCTTGTGCCAAAAGGTTTATGCGTTGTGCTAATTTCAGGCTATCTACGGAATGAAGCCACTGAAAATATGCAAGCGCTTTCTTGGCTTTATTGCTCTGTAGATGTCCAATAAAGTGCCAGGTAATACCCGATAAGTCTTGTAGCGCGTCAATTTTGCTTGCAGCTTCTTGAATCCGGCTTTCGCCAAAATCTCGGATACCAGCATCATATGCTTCGCGCATAGCTGCAACCGAAACTTTCTTACTAACAGCAATCAATTTTACAGACTCAGGAAGCGAGTCTTGAATCTTACGGATACGTTCGGCGATCGAACTAGTCATTGGAATGTGCGTTTAAAAATATTAGTGAGTTGATCGTACTCAATAGATTGTCCGCCGCGACGTAGGTTACGCAACCGATTTTCCAACATCATTCTCGCCTCTGTCCGCCCTACTGGCTGGAACTTAATGCCTTTTTCATCATGTGCCACAAGAAAAAATAGCCGCTGAGCATACAGTGTGGTAAAAAGTTCTTGGCTTTGATCTACCATACAAATTCTGTAGAGCAGTCCCCAAGTTGGATGATTCAAGTAAGTTTCGGAGGTTTCTGAGTTCATTTAGTAGTCAAGGTACGAGTACATATATCTTTTCGCCGTTAAAAACAAAAAGTCGGACTTTCTCTAATAAGATATTGCCGAAAAATTTGTTTCCTATGTTTAAAATTGGGGCAGGTACGGTATTTATTTGCACAAAAACGCATCTATGTGCCATCAGACAGCAAATGAAATCATAAATGGCTTGCAACTTTTTTTCACAAAAAAAAAGCCTTTATTCTACTAATCCTGCCATAATTACTAGCTATTTTTTGTACAAAATATTAACAATAAATTAACAACATACGATAGCCATTACTATTTACTCTCCGGGTAACTGACTAACTGACCGATGGATTTATGCTCAGAATCAAGCAGAACCATAAAAGCGCGACTATTACCTTAGAGTTGTAATGCCTTGAAAAGTGCTTGCGCTTTTTGCAAAGATTCATCCCATTCTTTTTCGGCATTGCTATCTGCGACAATACCAGCTCCAACTTGTCCCCAAACAGAATTAATTGGGTAGTGTAGATTTACTCTGGATGATTGAGGATTGACCTCTTGGATGGAGCTAGATAAATGATATGGTGTAATTTCCGATGGAGCAAGAGGGTTGAAAGACTTCTTTGCTTCGGGAGCCACTAGTAAGGTGCGAATCAAGATATTCAAATCTAAATTACCGCTTCGATCTAAATAGCCACAGGAACCATAAAATAAACTGCGTCTTACAGGTTCTAATTCTTCAATAATTTCCATGCAGCGAACTTTAGGACAGCCAGTTATGGTACCACCTGGAAACATCGCACGAATCAAGTCGATTGTAGTACATCTGGATCTTAAAGACCCTTTAATATTGCTAACAAGATGCATCACATGACTGTAGCGCTCAATTGTCAGCAATTCATCTACGTTGACGCTTCCCCATTCACAAACTCGTCCCAAATCGTTACGCTCCAAATCTACGAGCATAATATGTTCGGCTCGTTCCTTGCTGTTACTGAGCAATTCTTGCGCTAATTCCCGATCTTCTGCGGGAGTCGTACCCCGTTTGCGCGTACCTGCAATTGGTCGAGTTTGAGCCAGGTGATCGTATACTTGGACTAATCTTTCCGGCGAACAGCTAACAACTTCACCGATCGCAGTTTTGAAGTAGCTCGCAAAAGGTGAAGGATTGATTTTTTGTAAAGCTTGATAAATTTCCCATCCAGAAGCAGATGTTTGAGTTTGAAAGCGGACGGATAAGTTAGTTTGAAAAATATCTCCTGCTTGAATATATTTCTTTGCTTGCAAAACAGCCGCTTGATAATCAGCTTGAGAGGTAAGTAATTGCAGCCTAGGTTGAGTATCATGTAAATGTGGAGAATAGGAATTTGGCAATTCTTGCTCAAGACGATCAACTAAATCATCAAGTTGACCTGTATTACTCGCAGCTAACCACAAAACTTGTTGCTTATGATCCAACACTGCAAAACATTCCGGTTCGTACCAGAAAGCTACTGGAAACGGTAAAGTATCAGATTTTAACCTGGGTAGCGCTTCAATTTCCCAAGCTACATCGTAACCCAACCAACCCAACCAACCCCCAGTAAACGGAAGAGGGGGAGAAGAATCATCTGCTGTTTTTCTTGTGAGTAGTTGTTCAAGAAAAGGTAATATTTCACCGACATTAGGTGTCCACATCTGCCGAACACCGTCAATTATTCGCGGATTACCAGCGCAAATAGAATAGCGAGCTAATTGGGGATTTTCTTGAATTGGATAAGGACTTTCTAAAAGAGTCGCTATATCACAATTAGCAACAAATAAACGAGCAAAAACATCACTACCAGTACGCTCATTCAAAGGAAGTTTTTGCCAGTACCAAGGTTGAAGTTTGTTTGTCATCAATTAAGGATGATAAAGGGACAAGGGACAAGGGGACAAGGGGACAAGGAGAAAGATAACTCCTAACTCCTAACTCCTAACTCCTAACTCCTAAC
>NZ_JAYGHM010000010.1:113406-120224 GCF_034931125.1 Rivularia sp. UHCC 0363
TAACTCCCTTCTCAATTAACCTCATTTCCGATCGCGAACCTCACTCCCCAAAATAAAACTAATACTAAAATTGCTATCCAGTCAAAGGTTTTTAAACGTAAATTATGCCATTGAACTCGGTGCTTATCGGGGCCAATAAAACCCCGCACTACAATTCCGTTAGCCATTTGATCGGCTCGCAGAAGTAAATTTTGTAACAATCTCTCGGCGATCGTCATCCAAACTTTAACTGCTCCTTTCAATCCTAATTTTTTCCAATTAATTGCTCTAGTCATTACTGAACGAACTAAATTTTGGATTTCTTCTAAAACTAGAGGAATAAATCGCAAAGATAAAGTTAAAGTTAAAGCAATTTCGGTAACTGGCACTTTAAATCGCCTTAAGGGCTGCATCAGGGTTTCTATCCCGGCTGTAATTTCTTCTGGTGCAGTTGTCAGTAAATATAAAGTAGTACTGTATAAAACTGTGAAAAAAATAGTACTTAAACGCAATGCTAAATCAAAGGAATTCCGCGTTACTTTTACGGGTCCTTTGGCAAAAAGTACATAATTATATTTTTGGTAATTCTGGGGATTAAATATTGATAAAATTGGATTTTCTGTACTATCGGATGGTGGCTTTTCTATAGCCTGCTGTTCGGGTAAGCGTGGTTGATAGTCAATTCCCATCCCATCAGGACTTAAGGATGCAATAATTAAAACCAGAAAGCAAACTGATAGTAAATAACCCATTTGTTTCTGCCACACTCTCCGAGGAATGCCGGAAATTAATGTGGTAAAAATCAGCAACCCAACAAGTATTACCCGCCATAAAGTATTAGCAAAAATATAAGTAGTTAAAAAACTCATCAACCATATGAGCTTAACTCGCGGGTCTAATTTATGCAGCCACGTTATCGGTTGTTCTAAATAAAGTCCTAATGGTAGGGAACGTAGTAAATCCATTTAATAGTTAGGAGTTATATGATTTTAGATTTTAGATTTTAGATTTTGGATTAAATAATTCTGTTTTTCGGTACAATATCAAATAGTTTAAACTATAAAAAATACGATATAGATGTATTTAATCCTTGTCATCTCTTAAGTACTCATTCACTTAAAAATGACGGCTAATTAGTAACTTAGCGGTCAATCCAAAATCCAAAATCTAAAATCCAAAATCGATTGACCTTCAACCTTTAAACTGCTTTGACTCTAATTGCTCTGTTAGCAGGGACGTTTTCCATTTCGCGATTTTTCTTACTTCTCCATAAAAGACGAATCGGAGTTCCTTTAAAACCTAGTTGGTCTCGGAATTGACGCTCAATGTAACGACGATAATTGTCGTTGAAACGTTTAGCTTCGTTGACAAACAAAGCAATAGTAGGAGGTTCGGTACTAACTTGAGTTCCGTAATAAATTCTGCCTTGTTTCCCACTACGACTAGCAGGTGGTGAATGCCAGCGAAGGGCTTCTTCTAAAACTTCGTTAATTACTGAAGTACTTACCCGACGTTTGTGTTGCTCTACTGCTTGATTAACTAAATCTAATATTTTGATTACACGCTGTCCTTTTAAAGCGCTAACAAAAATCGTTTCCGACCAATCGGAAAAATGCAGTCTCCCTGACAGGTGTTTTTCGTATTCGTAAATGGTATGAGAATCTTTTTCAATCGCATCCCATTTATTTACAACAATTATGCAAGCCTTACCTTCATCAATTATTCTTCCAGCTAACTTTTGATCTTGGTCGGTGATGCCATCGAGAGCATCTATGACAAATAAAACCACATTGGAGCGTTTAATTGCTTTAAAAGCACGGTTAATACTAAAGAATTCGGTACCGTAATCAATGTTTTTCTTTCTTCTAATACCTGCTGTATCAATTAAGCGATAAACTTGTCCTTCTTTCTCAATAAAGGTATCGATCGCATCGCGAGTAGTACCGGAGATTGGACTAACAATTGCTCTTTCACTACCGACAAAAGCATTTAATAAACTTGATTTGCCGACATTTGGTCTTCCAATAATTGCGACTTTGATTTCATTGTTGTCTGCAATTTCAGAAGTAGGTGGAAGATGATCGAGTAATGCATCAAGTAATTCCCCCGTTCCATTACCGTGAATTCCTGACATCGCATAAGGTTCACCCAATCCTAACTGCCAAAAATCGGCGGCTTGCAGTAATCCTTGATCGGGAGACTCGCATTTATTTACAGCAACCAATACTGGTACTGACTGATGCCGTAACCATTCCGCAATTTCTAGGTCTGCGGGTGTCGCACCAGTTTGTCCATCTACAACAAAAATAGCCGCACTAGCTTCAGCCAAGGCTATCATTGCTTGTTGACGAATCATCGGTAAAAATTCTGTATCGTCATTGAATACTAAACCACCAGTATCAACTACCAAAAATTCGCGATCGCCCCAAAATGCATTTAGGTAAGTACGGTCTCGCGTCACTCCGGGTTCATCGTGAACGATAGCTGATTGCTGTTTGGCGAAACGATTGACTATAGTTGATTTTCCCACGTTGGGACGACCAATAATAGCTACTATAGGAAGACTCATAAAAGGATACTCCTGAAGCTCCAAACCTTTATTGTAACTATATGAGGGAAACAGTTCAAAATAATTAAAAATTCAATATTTTGGTACTGACTGATGAAATAGGAAAAATCGATGAATGAAACAAAAAACGCTTCTTCAAGCTCGAATGTTACTGTCAAGAGTTGTCAAAATTATTTTTATCACTAGCATTTGCGCTTTATTATACGCCCACTTCATTGAACCGAATTGGATTGATGTCAATTATGTACAGCTAAAATTACCTCACTTAGCATCGGAGTTTAACGGCTATCGTATCGTACAAATCAGCGATATTCATGTTGACAAACAAACTAAAAAACGGCGGTTGAATCATATTTTCCGGCTTGTAAATCGACAAAAACCAGACTTAATTGCCATTACCGGAGATTTTGTAACTCGTCGTCAAGCTAAATTTATTCCTAAACTAAAAGATACTTTAGGTCAGCTTAGTGCTTCACATCAAACAGTAGCAGTATTAGGCAATCATGATTACTGGGCTGATGCTAAAAAAATTACCGAAGTCTTAGCACAAACTAATATCCTGAATCTTGCCAACACAGTTTACACGGTCAAACGAGATAATGCCATGCTGCATATTGCAGGTGTAGATGATGTTTGGGTAGGTAAAGACCGCTTGGACTTGGTATTACAAGAATTACCTACTGATGGTGCAGCAATTTTACTCGCACACGAACCAGATTTCGCAGATACCAGTGCTGCAACAAATCGGTTTGACTTACAACTATCGGGACATTCTCATGCGGGACAAATACGTTTACCTTTTTTAAAACCACCAGCGCTTCCGGGTTTAGGTCGAAAATATTATGCTGGACTTTACAAAATAGGAGAAATGTTTGAATATACCAATCGAGGTATAGGTATGACTGGACTACATTTAAGATTTGCTTCGCGTCCGGAAATTACGGTGTTTATATTAGAAAGTAGGGAAAAATAATCGCCTTTGATCAGTTCCACGAATGCTAAAAATTTTTATATTTAAGCTCCTTTCGCACTCATAGCTGGAATTTGAATTTCTTTAATACAGGTAGAACGTGATAAAGAAAGTACACAGTCGATAACTCGTAACAAGTCTTGAAGAGGTATGGCATTTCCTTCAGATTCCCCAGCTTCTCTCAAATCAGATAGCACTTCTGGAGTACCGATATTTCCAGGATTAATAATTGTGACTGCGATTCTATCTTGACGTAATTCCTCTCGAAGTGCATGAACTACACCCCTTAACCCAAATTTAGAAGCAGAATTTGCTACTTCCCTTGCAGGAAAATTATCTAATCCAGATAAAGCACCCATAAATATAATCTTTGGGTTGGAAGATTTACGAAGATTGGGTAATAAGGATTTAGTTAAACGAATTGGAGCTAAAAGATTTACCAATAATACATTTTCAATATCTTCATCAGAGCATTTATCAAAAGAATACTCTTGAGTAAATGCGTTGTTTTCCCATGTCCCACCCATATAAAGTAAACCGTCAAGCACGCAATTACCGTAAGCATTACTAACAATTTCAATTCCTTTCTTTGTACTAATATCCGCTTTTACCCATTCACCAAAGGGAGAAGCAGAGCGGGAAACTGAAATTAGTCGATTAGTGCGAGAAACTAAATGCTCACAGACAGCAGCACCTATTCCTCGACTAGCACCAACTACAATCAAATTGTCAAAAATATTTTTCAATTGCAGCACCTTTCGATTATTTTTATGAGCTACTCTTACCAGGATATTTACAGCATCGAAAGAAAAATTTCAACCTTGATAAAATAATTGTAAAATCTTTACTTGACAACTTAATATTTTGCAACAAAACGCCTGAAAAAGCGCAATCAAAGAATGATAATCTAATAACCATGATTATTGTCAATAAACTAGTTATTTAGGAAGAATTATTAAATGGGTGTTTCCTCTAACACGCCTCATTTGCTCCGAGCCGCTCGCGGAGAAATTGTAGACCGTCCCCCCGTGTGGATGATGCGGCAGGCTGGACGATATATGAAAGCTTATCGCGATTTAAGGGAAAAATACCCTTCTTTTCGCCAGCGTTCGGAAATTCCCGAAGTTGCGATCGAAGTTTCCTTGCAGCCTTGGAAAGCTTTTCAACCCGACGGTGTAATTTTGTTCTCCGATATCGTGACTCCTTTACCCGGTATCGGTATTGATATGGATATTGCTGAAGGAAAAGGACCAATTATTGATAATCCTATTCGTACTCAAGAGCAAGTTGATCAACTACATTCGCTGCAACCCGACGAATCTTTACCATTTATCAAAACTATTTTGGAGTCGTTGCGATCGGAAGTAGGTAATAAATCTACAGTACTTGGTTTTGTTGGTGCGCCGTGGACTTTAGCTGCTTATGCAGTAGAAGGAAAAGGTTCTAAAACTTATTCGATTATCAAGAATATGGCTTTCTCAGAACCTGCCATATTGCACCAACTACTAACCAAACTATCAGATACTATCGCTACTTACGTCCGCTATCAAATTGACTGCGGCGCTCAAGTAGTACAAATGTTTGATTCCTGGGCCGGTCAATTGAGTCCTCAAGATTACGAAGTGTTTGCTTTACCCTATCAAAAAAGAGTATTCGAGCAAGTCAAGCAAACCCATCCAGATACACCATTAATTCTTTTAGTGAGCGGAAGTGCCGGTTTATTAGAAAGAATGAGTCAATCCGGTGCGGATATAATCAACGTAGACTGGACAGTAGACATGGCAGAAGCGCGAGTCAGATTGGGTAAAGAAATGAAAGTACAGGGAAATCTTGACCCAGGAGTACTTTTTGGCTCCAAAGAATTTATTCGTGATCGCATTCACGATACCGTCCGCAAAGCCGGAAATTGGGGTCACATTCTTAACCTCGGACACGGTGTAATGCCTACTACACCAGAAGAAAACGTCGCATTCTTCTTTGAAACCGCAAAGCAGTTAAATACCGCCAAAAGCGAAGTATTAGCAACTGCAAGCAAGTAGAAGTGAGGAGTGAGGAGTTAGGAATTAGGAGTGAGGAGTTATGAATTCAAAATTTTCTCTCCCCATCTCCCAATCCCCCCATCTCCCCATCCCCTTGTCCCCCCATTCCCCATCTCTTTTTTTCATCCCGACACTTTTGGTATCTAGTTGTAGTTGTTAGTTGTGAGTATAAAAGTTAAAAGTAATTACAATCATCTAACAATAAAAACCTAAGATTATTCTATGAGTCAGAAGCGGATTTTAGTTACAGGTGCAAGTGGCTGTATCGGTCATTACATCAGCGAACTATTGATACGAGAAACCGAACACGAGTTGTATTTGTTAGTGAGAAATCCAGACAAATTGAATATTGATACTGAAACCCGTGCTGGTATCCATGTTTTGCAGGGTGATATGCAAAAAATCGGGGATTTTGCTGAATTGATCAAAACTATAGATGTAGCAGTCTTAACAGCAACCGCTTGGGGTGGTACGGGAACTTTTGATATCAATGTAGTCAAAACAATCGAATTGCTTAATCTGTTAGATGTAGAAAAATGCGAGCAGGTAATTTATTTTTCTACAGCTAGCGTTTTAGATAGCAAAAATCAACCTCTTAAAGAAGCAGGGGAACTCGGTACAGATTATATTCGTTCCAAATTCGACTGTTTGCGGAGATTTTCAAAACTTGCGATCGCACCGAAAATCACCAAAGTTTTCCCCACCTTAGTTGTAGGTGGAGATGAAAATAAACCATTTTCTGCTGTGACATCCGGTATTCCCGAAGTCACGAAATACGTTGATTTGATTCGCTTTTTGAAAGCAGATGGTAGCTTTCACTTCATCCACGCGAAAGATATTGCTACCGTAATTAAACATCTAATTGATAATCCTCCCACAGCAGAAGATCCAAGAAAATATGTTTTGGGACAGGAAAAAATTACAGCGAATGAAGCAATAGAAGAAATTTGCCAGTATTTCGACAAAAAGATTTTATTCCGCATTCCTCTATCATCATCTTTAGCAGATCTAATAGTTAAAACCTTCAACATTCAAATGGCTGCATGGGATAGATTCTGCATGAAATATCGCCATTTTACCTACGAAGAAATAGTCAACCCTACCACCTTTAAATTACCAAATTATTGCTCCACTATGAGCGATGTTTTGAAAACTAGTGGTGTGGAGAAGAAGTAAGCGAGATGGGGAGATGGGGGGACAAGGGGACAAGGAGATGGGGAGATGGGGGGACAAGGGGACAAGGGGAAAGATAATTCTTAAC
>NZ_JAYGHM010000010.1:120331-148478 GCF_034931125.1 Rivularia sp. UHCC 0363
TGTTCACCGTTACCCAAAAATCGGCGGTTTTAACTTTACCGTTACGGTTGAATTGTAGCCAAAGTTTGTAGGTTCCAGGTTGAGGAAATTTAGTTGTAAAGTTCACTTGGTTATCTGATGAATTCTTGAGAGTTTCAGTCTCAATATAATCGGATTCTACTAAAGGAGAGGAACTTTTGATAACTACTAAATTTGCTTTTTGACCTAAATATGGTTTTAAGTCTTGAATTGGTTTGTTGTTACTTGCTTGCTTCAAGTCGAATTTTAAAGTAACTTTTTTCCCGGCTTTAATATTCGGTTGAGACAAATTTAATTCTATTTTAGTGTCAGATATTGTCTTAGTGTTACTAAAACTTTCTAATTCTGTTGGAAAGGGAACTTTACCGGGGACAGAAACTTTTTCTACAGAGACTTGTTCCTTTTCCCCAGATGGATTGTAATCGCTAAAAACGGTATAATCACCTGGAGCCGGAAATCTTGGCTTGACTTCAATATTTTCACTGTTCTTATAGCTAGCTTGAACCAAATCAAAATATCTTAAGTCATTGCTGACCACAACCATATTCATTTGCTGACTTGTGGAAGCGTTATTACTATTATTCGCTTTTGCTACAACTGCTGGAACCTTAACTTTTATCGAGACGGGTTGATTTGGTGTAATTTTCTTGGGAACAGTTAATTTACCTTGAGTATTTGAAAAAATTTGCGGTTGAGAATTTTTTGATTCTGGTTGCTTACTTTGGGAAGTTTTTTCAGGAACAGATTCCACCTGAGATTGTGGATTGGATATATTCTTAGTCGTGGTAGACGAGCAACCCTGAAAAAACAAGGTAGCTAATAAAGCAATTCCAGCAGCAGATTTCATTGTTCTTTTTATGAAAGTGATTGGTCTTTTCTTCCAATCCGTTATAGCAAACCAAAAATATTATGTAACCCACAATTGCGATACTTCCAATTCCCAATCGGGGAATAATCGGGGTAAACTTAACCGCTCTCCATCCCGCAAAACGTTAACTATCTGTTTGCGATCGCGTTCATAAATGTAAACAGTGACAGTGCGATCGTCTGGATTAATTAGTAGAGCAGAACCAATTTCCATTTCTAAAAACTCGATGATCTTGTTTTGAACAGTACTAAGTTGCTCAAATGCCGATTTAATTTCTACCACTAAATCTGGTAATACTTCGGGATAAATTCGCGGTACTTGCTTGAGTTTTTCCTTGGAATAAAAAGAAATATGTGGTGTAATTATATCTCCGTTAAATCGCTGAAATCCACTATTAGAATTAACTACGTATCCTAATTGATGCGATTCGACCCAAGCAGATAATAGACCACAAAAACGAGCGCTAATTGCACCGGAAGTAAAATCAATCGCGTTTGAATTTTCCGCAGTAGCTGTAATTTGCGATATTTTAACTTGCTTTAATCTAATTTCTTCTAAAATTGTTTGAAAAAGATTATTGGTGTCAACCCCTAATATTTTCAGTACTTGAACTCCTACTCCTCCTCCTTCGAGCAACAAACCTAACAAAAGATGCTCGGTATCAATATAATTATGTCCGAGTTGGTGCGCTTGTTCTAGAGCTAATTCAAAAACTCGCTTTACCCTTGGTGTAAAAGGTATTTGTATTTCTAAAAAGCTCGAACCTCTACCGATGATTTTCTCTACTTCGACACGAGCTTCATCAAGTGCGATCGTACCATTAAGAACTTTCGCTGCAATCCCGCTATCAAGAGCAATTAATCCCAGTAAAATTTGTTCCGTACCAACAAAATTATGTCTCAAATGACGAGCTTCTTGTTGAGCTAACTGAATTACCCGCACTGCTTGTAAAGTCCATTTGTCAAATGTAAAGTGTCCTTGAGCAAGTGCAATTACCTGTGATGCTTTAGCAGTCAACTTATTAAGCATAGAAACTCCTGTTGAATTTTCTTGAGAATCCGCTTCAAACAAAAATATTGTTTCAATTGCACAACCAAAAAGCTGAGCAATTTTCATCGCTAGAGTCAGACTAGGGTCATATTTGCCCTTTTCGATCGCGTTAATCGTTTGACGACTGACTCCCAAACGTTCTGCTAATGACGCTTGCGAGAAATTACGCTGTGTCCGAAAAATTCGTAGGTGGTTTTCCATTAGTTGCAAATTAATATATGCATAGCCTATTTGTACCACCATGCTTTTATAGTAAATGTTTATTTACTATGTGTCAAGTTTATTTTACATAAAGGTAATTTTAGGCATAAATGTAGAGACGTAGCACTGCTACGTCTCCATAACTTCGATTCACACCGAATAACTTACCTGTTGATAAAATCTAATAATTCAACCAACCGAACTAACAGCTTGCTCCGCTTCCGTAGGTAACTTTTGTCCTAATTTTGGTTCCGTACCAGCAAGTAACCGCTCAATATTGCTGCGATGACGAACAATTACATATAAACCACCCGCGACACCAAATAGGATGTAAGGTAAAGGTTGATGCAGTAAAACCATGAAAATAGAAACTGCGATCGCGCCACAAATTGAACTGAATGATACAATCCGTGATATGGCTACAGCTACAGCAAATACAGCGAATGTTGCCAAACCAACCTGCCAATTCATAGCTAACAAAATACCCAAACTCGTAGCTACAGATTTACCACCGCGAAATCCTAAAAATATTGATTTACTATGTCCGAGTATGGCAGCTAAACCAGCCAAAGTTACCATAATCGGCTGCCATTGGGAATTAACTGTTGTAGGAATCAAGTTATTATTGGATGCAAACTCGAATAACCAGTAAACCAGAAATATTGATAATACTCCCTTCAAACAGTCAATCAATAAAACGAATGCACCCGGACCTTTGCCTAAAGCTCTCAATACATTAGTAGCACCAGTAGAACCAGAGCCAATTTCTCGAATATCAATTCCTTTCAACAGCTTGACCAAAGTGTAACCAGTAGGTGTAGAACCTAAAAGGTAAGCTGCGATTAAAACTGCTCCACACATTAACCAAATAGCCATATTTTTAGAAGGAAGGTTGCTAGAAACTACTTCAATTAAAATTCATCCTCATAATAGTCTCTCATCATCTTGGGGTCGGGAGCAAAAGCTAACCATAACGGAAATTGCAACAGCCCCACATTAATTTGTTCTTCCGAATCGTCAATAATAATTAACGGTTGTAAATTCGCTTTTACCAAACGTTCCGCCTTTTGCGCGACAGCGGATGGTGTTTCAAACAATGCCAAACCTCTATCGGGGCCAAAATCCGGACGACCGATACCCAAACAATCTTGTAAACCGCGTCGCCATTCCCCCAAGCGTTCCGGCGAATTTGCTAAAACCAAAGTACGAACGCGATCGCCATACAAAGAGTACAAGATAGATATAATTGCTGAGGATACAAGTGTATTTTGCAACCTGCTACCCATAGTGCGTAAAGCACCGCGTCCTCCCTGCTTGAAAAACCAAGTAGAAACTCGCTCAGCGTGAACTGGTTCAAATGTACGGCGCAACTGCCAAGCTGGCCCGTAGTAATCAGGTTTAGTCCGGTACTGGTCTATTAATTGGCGGATTTTTTTGGTAGTGTCTTGGAACTGTCCCTGGCTGAATTGCGAAGTATTGCGATCTTTTTCGTAATCATCATCCTCGAATTCGTCATCCTCGAATTCGTCATCCGGCTGATTTCTTTTAATGACGGGTTGGGGTTCCGGCTTCGTTGGTGGAACAAGTTCTAACTGTTCTGCTGCGGCTGCTAAATCTACTAAACTACCAGTGAGATAATCTTTAAAGCCTTGGACTCGAATTGCTAATTCCTGAGAAGCACCGGCAAAAGTAGTTCGCATTTCATTGCGAATCCGTTCTTGACGACGTTCAAGTTGTTCAACAGAAATTAATAGAGTTTGTTTGCGTTGTTCTAGATCGGAAAGCGCTTCTTGAGTCATTTTAGACAAGGCTTTTTGAGTATTACCCACTTCACCCCGAAGAGTTTTGTAAGAAGCTTGTAAATCAGCAATTTCCTGTTTTAAAGACTCTTCAGTACTTTGTAGCTGCGCTACTCGTTGAGCCGCAAGATTGTATTCCGGGGAATTCTCAACCGACTCAGAGTTTATTTGTAATTTTTCTGGGGTATTACCTGGGGCATTATTCTCATTTGAATTCGCCATAATTGGGTTAACTAGTAATAAATTTTCTCCTGTAGGACTTGGTATTTGCGATCGTTCTACCAAAGAATCCTCTCTAGATCTCGTTTGCTCAACCGAGTCGCTTTTTTGTAACTGTTCTTCGTTATAGCTTTCGTCTTGGTTCATAATTCATCCAAGTCCTAAAAAATAAGGCGATTATAAAAACGCCATCTTTACAAATTTCAATAGAACTATCAAGTATAAAGTGTTAATTTCACATTTTACCAGGAAGGGACAGGAGGATGGGGAGATAGGGAGATGGGGAGATGGCTAGAAATTTAAACTCCTAACTATTTATTAACTCCTAACCTTTGACCCCTAACCTTTGACCTCTAACCTTTGACCTTTGACCTTTGACCTTTGACCTTTGACCTTTGACCTTTGACCTTTGACCTTTGACCTTTGACCTTTGACCTTTGACCTCACTTAATCAATCCTCGGACACCGTTCTTCTAGGCAAGCTTTGAGACTATTAGGGTCAAACAAAATCGGCAGAAAGTGAATGCTTTTAACTTCTTTAAAGTAAAACAAAATAGGAACTAAACCCCAAAAGATCCGCCAATTTTGCCATTCACTGTAAGGAAACCGACGTAGTAAATTATCACCTCTAACAATATCTAGATCGGTTGCGGTAAATTGTAAACGTAACGTAACAGCTTGAAACATCAGAAATAAGCCCAACAGTGCAATTATTCCTCCAGCTACAAATTGTTTTATCAATAGCAAGGGAATTGACGCAATAATTAAGACAATAGGTATGTTGTAGCTAGGCTTGAGTTCTATCGTTGATAGCGAATTAGACGTAAATGAAGTAGTCACGATTTAAAATAATTGTTTCTAAAAAGACATTACCTCTATTTTAGAAGTAAGTGGTCAAAGGATTTTGGATTACCCTACGGGAAGACGCTTCTGCGCTAATGGATTTTAGATTAAAAGGCTTAGGAGTTAGGAGTGAAGAGTTAATAGTAGTTTAATTGTCCCCCCGTCTCCCCATCTCCTTGTCCCCCGATCTTCCATCCACTAGATACCTTGTAACAAAGCACCTCCGGTTCCTTGAAACATGATCCAAGAAAGAAAAAAGTTGCTAATAAATATAATTAATAGAGCAGTAACAACAGCGGTTGTAGTTGATTGACCTACACCTTTAGCTCCTCCTGTTGTGGTTAATCCCCAGTTACAACCAATTACGGCTACCAAAAGTCCGAAACAAAGAGCTTTAATCATGGTACTCAAAATATCCCACATTCCCAGAAAATTTCGGGCTGAGTCTAGAAATTGGGCATCTGAAAGATTGTAGAAATTTGTTGCAATCACAAATCCTCCTGCCATACCCGTTACCAGAGATAGTAAAGTCAAAATTGGCAACATTATGCAGCAAGCAAGTACGCGAGGAATAACCAAATAATCTATCGGGTCGGTCTTTAACATTAGTAAAGCGTCTATTTGCTCTGTAACTTTCATAGTCCCAATCTCCGCAGCAAATGCCGAACCAACTCTTCCTGCTAAAACTACTGCGGTCAAAACCGGAGAAAGTTCTCGCGTCAACGCTACGGCTAAGACTCCACCTACAGCGTTCCCCGCACCAAAGTTAATAAACTCCCGTGCAACCTGAATTGTAAACACCGCACCGACAAATACAGCTGTAACTAAGGCAATAAATAATGAGTCGGGTCCCACAGCAGCCATTTGTTCTAAAGTATTACGGCGATGTATTTTACCTTTAAATATATGAATTATTACTTGTCCAATCAAAAACACTGCTGCCAGCAATCGCAGGCTCCATGCTCCTAAACTGGATTTAGATGTTGCTTGACTCACAATTTTCCATTAACTCATCAATTGCCGTCATAATAGCGAAAGATTTTGATAAAAGGTCAATACAAGGGATTTTAGATTTTAGATTGTGAAGCTACCAGTTAGGAGTTAGAAGTTAGGAGTTGGTAATTGTCCTCATCTCCCCATCTCCTCGGAACCCTCAATAGCGCTTTATATTAACTTAAGTTAATATCTGCTCTCAGAAATCAAAACTGTTATTCACTGCACGTATAGCACAGAATCCGAATGTAGTATAAGTGTAAGTCTTGATATACCATAGATTTTATCAAATTAACGTTTTTTAAATCGAAGAATAGAAAACAGAAAATCTATGAACATATTTTAATTAAAACTTAAGATTCTTTAAATCCGGTCTGATATATTGCGATCGCGCTTATTGTAGAAAGTGACGAGTACCGACTGCTGTTAATCTACGTTACAGAATCATTTTTTCTATGACCATGTTTACTAACTTCCTTCGCTCTCTTGTGCTATCGATTATTTTCAGTTTTGTTGCCCCAATGATATTTGTTGGCGGAACATTGTTGAGTTTATCGCTGGTTAGCTTGGTTCCTGGTTTACAAACCGTGACTGAAATCATCGTAAATCAAATATCTAATTTTTTAGCTGCTTTTGGTAGCGGAACTCCGTTACAAGGATTATTTGTAATTTGTCTAACTTGTAGCTTCGTCGGAGCGCTTTTCGATACTTATGTATACTACAGATGCCAAATTCTACGTCTCAACTCCTAAGTAGCGCGATTCCTATTTTGCTCAAGATTTCGGTTAGAGTATTCTCGATGGCGAAAAATCCTACTTTTCAATCTGAAAATAGTTAGGTGTGAATTAACGAGATTCAAAAAAAATCATCCCAATTGGTAAAGCTGCAATATTTTTTGATTGCAAAACTTTGATCGCAAAATATTAGTATTGGATATTTATTGACAGACGTTTGATTTTTCAAAAAAAAATTAAGCTATTCAGTACCAAGGTAGGCTGATAAGTGGTCAAGCCTGGATAATTGATTATACATCTATTACCAAATTGTATAATAGCCTACTTACTGCAAAGGCGATTATTTAATTAGCATGAACTTGTAAAACCAAAATTTAACCATAAAAAAATTGATTAGAATTAAATAAGGGGTTAGCGTCTGCTTGATTTTTGCCAGCAAAATTAACAACAGATGCTTTACGCATTTATAAATAAAAGTTAATGTTTTAACTCAAATCTAAAATATCATAAGGTTCTGTTTACTGCTCATGGTTTGGCCTTTTAAGTCAAAGTTTCGCAAACAAATCGCCAAAATTGAAGTTACTGGTGCGATCGCAGGTAGTACTCGTCAACGAGTCTTGGAAGCCTTAAAAACAGTAGAGGAAAAGAAATTCCCGGCACTACTATTAAGAATTGATAGTCCTGGTGGTACGGTGGGGGATTCTCAAGAAATCTACAGCGCTCTCAAACATTTGCGTGAAAAAATCAAGATTGTAGCTAGTTTTGGTAATATTTCTGCTTCCGGGGGTGTTTACATCGGCATGGGAGCTTCTCACATTGTCGCTAATCCGGGAACGATTACGGGTAGTATCGGTGTGATTTTGCGCGGTAATAATTTGCAGCGTTTGTTAGATAAAATTGGTGTTTCTTTTAAAGTCATAAAGTCGGGTCCTTACAAGGATATCTTGTCTTTCGACCGCGAACTCACCGATAACGAAGAAACTATTTTGCAAGAATTGATCGATACAAGTTATCGGCAGTTTGTGCAAACAGTAGCCGAAGGACGTAACTTAGCACCGGAAACAGTCAAAACCTTTGCCGACGGTCGAATTTTCACCGGAGAGCAAGCTCTAGAGTTAGGGGTTGTAGATAGATTGGGAACCGAAGAAGATGCTCGTCGTTGGGCCGCAGAATTGGTAAATCTTGACCCCGAAAAAACAGAGGTTTACACTCTAGAAGAACCTAAACCTTGGTACAGCAAATTTTTACCTGGTAGCAAAGTTCAAACTGGACTGACATCCAAAATTGATTGGTTAGAATTTGAATTAACAACTAATGGTTTACCTCTGTGGTTGTATCGTCCTTAAGAATTTTCTGTAGTTAAATTGAGCGATCAAGTAAAAGAAAGATAAAACATAGCCATTAGTCATTTGTCCTTTAACCAAGAAAAATGAATAATGACTAATGAGTGGTGTTTTAATTTGGAGGAATTTTACGTGGAATGGCGAATGCAGGCAATCCGTGGAGCGACAACTGTTTCCGAAAATACGGTTGAAGCGATGCAAGAGGTTGTCATGGAACTATTAGATGAACTTGAAAAACGCAATCAGCTGCATCCGACGGACATGATTAGCGTTACTTTTTCAGTAACATCCGATTTAGATGCTATTTTCCCAGCTGCGATCGCTCGTCATCGTCCCCATTGGGATAACGTTTCAATGATCGACGTGCAGCAAATGTACGTCCCAGGTAGCTTAGAAAAATGTATTCGGATTTTAGTTCATGCCTACATTAAATCGAATACTACGATAAGTCATATTTATTTACGTCATGCTGCTCAACTTCGTCCCGACTGGAATTTACCTCAGCCGTTACAAGCATCACAGTCAACGATAGAATCGAAGGTGTAGAATGTACACATATTCTATGTAAAAATACTTAAAAAATTATGAAGTTTGACGGTTGTGATGCTACTCAACCTACAGGCATTGGCGGAAGAATCTTTACTGATCGAGGAACGGGAGTTCGAGTAAAGCCAGAAGACTTTATGACAATCATCTCTAGAAGTAAAGAATCTTTGGTAGTCGAAACGGCAGAAGGATTTTTTACCAAAATTTATAAATATGCAACTGCCTACAAAGGTTTTGTGTTCTTCACAGAATCTTTAAACCGATTGCAATTTACTGCTCATACCGAAATTATACAGGCTCAGAGTATATCTAGCGAGATTTGAAGTTAGGACCACCGGAGTTAGGAGTTAGGAGTTAGGGGTTAGGAATTAATAGTTCAAATTTCCCCTTGTCTCCCCAATTCCCAATTCCCAATTCCCAATTCCCAATTCCCAATTCCCTTATTCTTTTTTATGAAAACGAATTCCTAAAACTAAGTCATACATAAATTCCAAGAAATCTTTCTTTTTAAGTAGACCTAGCGATTGATAGCATTCTTTTTCATCCAAACGCGGCTTCATTAGACGGTATGTAGGCTGATAGTTGTACCAAGCGATAGAAGGCCATAAATGATGAATCAGATGATAGTTTTGTCCTAGAATCAAGATGTTTAAAATCGGATTTGGGTAAACCCGAGCATTTTTCCAACGACTGCGTTCTACGAAGGGACGATGAGGCAAATAGTCGAAAAACAAACCAAGTGCTAAGCCAACGATACCTGACGGCACAAACCAGAAATTGAGAATGTAGCCCAGAAAGTTAAACTGTACCGAGATAAACACAATTGTGATGACAAAAAGGCGACTTAAGAACCATTCTAGGAGTTCGTTGTTTCGCCACAAACGTCGTTTAAAGAAAAATATCTCGTGATAGAAAAAACGAACCGCAATTAACCATAGCGGACCACCTGTAGAAACATAATGGTCTGGGTCGTTTTCTGGGTCATTAACATTTGCGTGATGTTGTAAATGCACTCGCGTAAATACTGGAAATGCGAAAACAAGCATTAAAGCACTAGAGTGACCCATAATCGCGTTGACGATCCGATTGCGATGAGCAGCCTGGTGGCAAGCATCATGAATTACCGTACCAGAAATATGTAAGGCAACAATATTCATGCAGAAGCATATCCATTGTTGCCATTGCCAAACCCAATAACCTAGTACAGACAGCACGACAATTCCAATAGCTGCTAAGAACATTAGCAGAGTGGGATTGAAACCACCGGGTGGGGACAAAAGTTCCTTGGGAGGTACTGTCAGTGGCGATTGTGCCTCCGACATGAGCATTGTCAACTCCTTATTTACCAAATATTTGCGAGTATACGGCACAGAGAGATGAATAATAAAGTTTTATGTATCAACATTTATCTACATTTTTACATTTATCGGTTATCAGTCAACAGTTATTCGTTACTAGCTACCAGTTATTAATAAGTTATCAATAGTAGAACTCAGCTAAATTCTACTTAAGAGTAAGGCAGTTCATAGAATCTAAATGGCTCAAAGGCTAGCTTTTTCGTTCTTAAGGGCGTAATTGCTAAATAAAAGACGCAATTAAAATCGGTATTATGAGAGAATTTTTGAAGCAGACTAATTTAATTTGTTCTGAATGCGTTTCTAGCCACAGACAAAAGTTTAAGTTTAATCTACGATTATTCCCTAAGCTAGAAGCGCTATACAGCAGCCCCCTATGCAACTAAGAGATTCAGTACGTCGGACAAAAATTGTCGCTACGATTGGACCCGCTACCAGCAGCCCTGAAGTCCTTAAGGCTCTCATCGAAGCAGGTGCCACAACGCTGCGGCTCAATTTCTCTCATGGAACCCATGCTGACCATCAACGCAGTATTCGGTTGATTCGGCAGACAGCATTTGAGTTGAACAAACCAGTAGCGATTTTGCAAGATTTGCAGGGTCCAAAAATTCGTTTAGGTAAGTTTGAACATGGATCGATAGTTGTCGCTAAAGGCGATCGCTTTACTTTAACCAATCGTCAGGTTGTTGGTACTCAGGACATCAGCTGCATCACCTACGAGCATCTAGCGGAAGAAGTCCCCGTTGGTGCGAAAATTATGCTCGATGATGGACGAGTTGAAATGGAGGTTGTGGAGGTAAATAAGGAAAAAGGCGATCTCCACTGTTGCGTTACGGTTGAAGGTAAACTTTCTAACAACAAAGGTGTTAATTTCCCCGGCGTTTATTTATCTATTAAGGCTTTAACCGATAAAGACCGCGAGGATTTAGTATTTGGTTTAGACCAAGGTGTGGATTGGGTCGCACTTTCCTTTGTCCGCAACCCCCAAGATATGGTGGAAATTAAGGAATTAATTTCTAATGCGGGAAAACAAGTACCAGTAATTGCCAAAATCGAAAAGCATGAAGCTATTGAACAAATGGAAGCGGTTCTGGCTTTGTGTGATGGCGTAATGGTCGCTAGAGGGGATTTAGGTGTAGAACTCCCAGCCGAAGACGTTCCCGTGCTGCAAAAGCGTTTAATTGCCACCGCAAACCGCTTAGGTATTCCCATTATTACCGCTACCCAAATGTTGGACAGCATGGTTAGCAATCCTCGTCCGACTCGGGCAGAGGTATCGGATGTCGCCAACGCTATATTAGATGGTACGGATGCAGTAATGCTTTCCAATGAAACTGCTGTGGGTAATTATCCGGTAGAAGCAGTAGCAACAATGGCGCGGATTGCCGAACGCATGGAAAAAGAAGATGATATGCAAAACAAAAATGCAAATCAAATACGCGACCCCAGACGTTCGATTCCGAATGCGATTTCCCAAGCAGTTGGTCAAATTTCCGAACAACTCGGAGCCGCTGCAATCATGACTTTGACTCAAAGCGGGGCTACTGCTCGCAATGTTTCTAAGTTCCGCCCTCGTACACCAATTTTAGCAGTCACACCTCACGTAAACGTAGCCAGACAACTGCAATTAGTATGGGGAGTCAAACCGTTATTAGTTCTAGAACTACCTTCCACTGGTCAAACCTTCCAAGCGGCTATCAATGTAGCTCAAGAGAAAAATTTACTCAATGAAGGCGATTTAGTGGTAATGAGTGCAGGTACTCTCCAAGGGATTTCCGGGTCAACCGATCTGATTAAAGTTGAAGTAGTAACTGCCGTACTCGGTCAAGGAATCGGATTAGGACAAGGTTTGGTCAGCGGTCGCGCACGGGTAGCTCATAGCGGTATGGATTTGAATAATTTTCATCCAGGAGAGATTTTAGTTGCTCCGCGTACAAGTGCAGATTTTGTCGAAGCAATTCGCAAATCTAGCGGTATTATTACCGAGGATGAAAGTCTTACTTCACACGCTGCCGTCATTGCCTTACGCCTGGGTATACCCGTAATTGTTGGCGTTAAGAATGCTACTCAAGCCATAAGAGATGGAGCTATTTTAACTATGGACATCCAGCGAGGTGTAGTTTATTCCGGTGCGATGAGAACAGCTTAAATTTAGTTACAAGTTAGGAGTTAGGAGTTTTAAAATTAATAACTAATAACTCTATATTCGTTGTAATTAATTTTTGTAGTAGGAGCGTCTCGCTTGCTCGTTACAACCAGCGAGCAAGATGCTCGCACTACTCTGACCCCTCATAATTTACCGTCTTTATTTTCTTTCCCTACTTCCTATTCCCTACCTTTACCCAGCAATATTGAGATGGTCAAGTATTAGAGAAAGTTAAAGCAATGGCTTGATCTTGATTCTGTGAATCACTTGCCGACCATACATTAATAGACCATAAAATTTACCAAATGCTGTTTTAGGTCTAATAAAAATCAAAATGAAGGCATTAACAGCGAGTTTAACTAATCTAGTAATTAAAATTAAATTATTAGTATATCTATCTAAAGTTAGTAGATAGCTGTAAGTACTATGTCTAATTTTTTGAAAAATATATCTGTTTGTAATTGATGAAGGCTGATGTAGTAAACCAAAATCTTTAGTTACAGCAATTAAATATCCTTGCTTAGCATAGCGTCTACAAAAATCAAAATCTTCGTAATACAGAAAGTAAGCATCGTCAAACTGCGGACAATTACAAAAATTATTTAGATTAACTATTAAGCTACAGCCGGAAACCCAATCACAACCAACATACTCTGCACTTGTATTTGTCAACAAGTCTGTTGTTAATATTGCCCCAGTATCAGCGACAAAACTACCACCTGCAAACCAAATTTTTTTGTTGGGGGTATAAATAATAGTACCCAAAATAGAAACTTCTGAATGCAAATAGAAAAAATTTTTAACTTTTTCTAAAGATATTTCTTCAAAATAAGCATCCGGATTAATTATCCAAACGATAGCTTGGCAATCTTTTCTATAAATCCATTCAAGTCCTTGATTGCAAGCACCACCAAACCCTAAATTATCTTTGTTATCAAAAATAAAAACTGATTCGCTTTCAAGTTCTTTAATAGTATTGTCTTTCGGAGAGTTATTGACTATAACTACTTGGTATTCAACATTTATGTTTACCGGGATAGAACTAATCAGCTTTTTAACCAGACTTGTAGAATAATAATTAACGATTAAAAAATAAATCACTTCAGCTAAGACAAACCTATATCAAGTGATAAAGAACTTAGATAATCAGAAGAATAAATTACTCCTCTTCCTAAGTTTCTTAATTGTGTTGATAACGACTTCAAGGTTTGACTTTTTATCTAAAGTTTTGCTCGACAGCAAATGTCATGCTGTCAAACATCTTTAGATGATTTTCAATCATGCCGAAAAAACATTTACTTTATAATTATTTCAGACGCTATTTAAACTGTCACATATAAAAAGTTATGACAATCAACTAATTATTTAAGTTGTAAAAATTACAAAATTGATTTTTTAAAGTGATTTTAAATAAAACAGTAAAACAATATACAAAATATTCAATATCGAGGTATAAATAAACGGAAATATCAATTTCTAGTTGTTACTATCACGATAGTTCAATCTGAGAATCATCACCAATCATAAATCGTAGGGCTTTTGGACGACGGGGTGCGAGTGTGACTTGCGCTCTTTGTCCAATTAAACTATCTATAATTCGTTGGTGAATTCCGGAAATCTTTGCACCTTCTAAAACTACGCTGTGTTCTATTTCTGTATCTATTAAAGTTGATTTGTCGGCAATGCTGGTATAAGGACCAATAAAGCAATTTTCTAAATGACAATTCTCCCCAATAATTACGGGGCCCCGAATTGTACAATTAATAGCTTTAGAACCAGAACCGATTTCTACTCTGCCAATTACTTGACTTTGAGCATCTATTTCTCCAGCAATCGATGTTTGTAAACTGGTATCAAGAATTAAACGATTCGCTTCGAGTAAATCATCTTTTTTCCCAGTATCTAACCACCATCCTTCAAGTTTACAGGCTAATATTTGCTTTTTTTGACTAATTAGATGTTGGATAGCATCAGTAATTTCTAGTTCACCTCTTGCAGAGGGTTGAATGCAAGCAATGGCTTGATGAATAATTTCAGAAAAGAAATAAACCCCAACCAAAGCTAAATTGGAAGGAGGAACTTTCGGCTTTTCAATTAACTCTAATACTTTGCCATTTTCATCAACTTTCGCAACTCCAAAGGCACTAGGATTAGCAACAGCACGTAATAATATCAATGCATCGTGGTGTTGCTGTTGAAATTGCTTGAGAAAATAACTCAAGTCACCTTGTTGAATTAAATTATCACCTAAGTACATCACAAAAGGTGAATCTGCTAAGAAAGGACGGGCTACTTTTACAGCATGAGCAAGTCCTGCGGGTTGCTCTTGTAAAATATAGGTGATATTAGCTCCGAATTTATCTCCATTTCCGGTTTTTGCTTGAACTTCTTCTCCAGTCTCCGGTGAGATGATGATACCGATATCAGTAATACCAGCTGTAACCATTTCTTCGATGCCATACCATAAAATTGGTTTATTGGCAACAGGTACGAGTTGTTTTGCTCCAGTGTAAGTAAGGGGTCGCAGTCGCGTACCTTTACCACCAGAGAGAATTAATGCTTTCATAAAATTTTAGGATTTGATAATTGATAACTAATTATTGATTTACTTGGAATTCTTGAAGCATTTCTCTAAGGCTTTGTCTCCAGTGGGGTGGATGGGATTCTATGATGGTGGATATTTTGGCACAGTTGAGAACACTATAGCTGGGACGAGTCGCAGGAGTTGGGTATTCAGAAGTAGTAATCGGGATGACACGCTCAATTTGCAAAGGGAAACCTAGGTGTTTGGCTTCTTCAAAAATCGCGATCGCAAAATCGTACCAACTCGCTACACCACTGTTTGTGTAATGATAAGTGCCGGTTTCTTGTGGGGTTTTGGTAACTAATGCGGCTATAATCTGCGCGATGTCTTTTGACCAAGTTGGACTTCCGATTTGATCTGCAACTACTTTTAGCTCTGGCTTTTGCGACCCCAAACGCAACATGGTTTTGACAAAGTTGCTTTTACCTCCTGTGCCGTAAACCCAAGCTGTACGCAAAATAAAATGGTTGCTGCAATTTGAACGAATAGCTTCTTCTCCTGCTAATTTTGTTTTACCGTAAACGCTTAAAGGGTTTGTTGGGTGATTTTCCTGATAAGGATTATTGGTTTTACCATCAAATACATAATCAGTAGAAATATGAATCAAGCAAGCTCTTAATCTTTCTGCTTCTTGAGCGAGAACCTCTGGAGCTACAGCATTGATTGTATTAGCTAATTCGGGTTCGCTTTCGGCTTTATCTACAGCAGTGTAAGCAGCAGCGTTAATAATGATGGATGGTTGGTTTTCTCGAATTAAGTCGCGCAGGGTTTCGGGCTGAGCAAGTTCAACTATGGGACGTGCGACAGCGGTTAAATTACTGCAAGGTTCAAAGGTTTTCTGTAATTGGGTACCGACTTGTCCTTTACAGCCAATTAGTAAGATTGATTTGGTCATTCGATTTAGACTAGCGGTATGGAATAACAACAAGAAGAATAACTTCACTGATTTTAAGTGCAACCTACACGAACAAAATTAAAATTTTAAGTAAGCTTATGGATCTAATTAGTTAATTAAATAAAAAAATAAAAGGCAATTTTTGTTGCTTAATTTTATATTTCAATAAAGTTATTTAACTATATAACTATTTAGACGAACAAATTAAGTATTATTTTTTATTCGCAAATAAATATATTGATAAAAACGTCATACCATAGCATCATTTGATATTTTTACGACTAAATAATAATTACTGTTTAAGAATACTTATAAATTATACCTATTTAGTTTAGTATTTATTTACATTGGATTATTTATAAATTCTCTAAATAGCTGATAAAAAGGTTGTTTTATTAGAAAATCACATATATCTATAGAAATATTACTTATAGTAGAAGACAAACTTTAGTGTATTAATCTTGCTATAATCCTTACTTGAATGAATAGTTAATTTTTTCTTAAAAACATAAAGCTCAAAGCCTTATGATTTTTAGCCACGTGGTATAGGAACGCTGACGAAAGCAAACGTTTGCAGTGTTTTTTTTGTGTTGTTCCCTAATAAACCTATGCCTACTAATTTATTTGATGCTAATTTCTATCGCTCTGCTAATTCAGATTTGAATGGCTTGAGTGATAGTCAAGCATGGTCACATTTCAAAAACTACGGCTTAGATAATGGTCTGGAATTCTCATCGCTAGTCGATTTAGATTTTTATCGTGCTAGCAACAGCGATTTAGCTGATTTGAGTAACCGAAACGCTTACGAACATCTTGTAAATTATGGTGTCAGTCAAGGACGAAAATTTTCTTCGCTTACTGACCTAGAATTTTACCGCGAAACAAATACTGATTTAGCTAATTTAAATAACGAAGAACTGTTTGACCATTTGAAAGGTCAAGGTATGGACGAAGGACGTTCGTTCTCACCGTTTTTCAGTGCCAAATATTACTTAGCCGATAATCCTGATGTAGCTCAAGCTGTAGGAAATAGCTACAAAGGAGCATTTAATAATTTTGTCATCGAAGGTTTGAAAGAAGGAAAATCTTTCTCACCAGCTTTTGATGTCCAATACTACAAAAATGCTAATGCCGATCTAGCGGCTAGTTCGCTAGATAATAAACAGCTTTTAGAACATTTCGAGCTTAAAGGTTTAGCTGAGGGAAGAGCATCAGCACCGGGGTTCGATGTCAAGTATTATCTAGACAATAACCCTGACTTGAAAGAAGCTGGTTTTAGCTATAGCGATGCTTACGAACACTTCGTCAATATCGGTTTGCGATCGGGACTCTCCGCAAGTAAATATATCGAAAGCGATCGTGCAGGAAATACCTTAAATACCGCTCACACGATAGCTTTAGACTCTGGAGAAATAATTTTAAGAGACTCGGTAGGAAACTCTGACAGCCAAGACTTTTATGGTTTGAATTTGAATAATCCTAACAGCAAACTCGATCTGATCGTCAATGGTTTGAGTGGAGATGCAGATTTAGAATTGCTCAACAGTAGCGGTGAAATCATCGCTCGTGCAGCCAATAGCGGTAATCTTGGCGAATCTTTAAGTTTTAATGACTTAGGAAATGGAGCCTATTATGTTCGAGTTTTAGAGGGAGTAGAACCAACCAACACGAACTACAATTTGAGCCTGTCTGTAACTCCAATAGAAGCCAAACCAAAGGTTGTAGTGTTGAGTGAATCTATACCCGTCCCAGCTACACCTACATCTCCTATACCTCAGTCTGCATCAACTTCTCCTATAACTAATCCTCTGATTGATAAAGTTATGAGATTGACAAATTCTTATCGCGCTCAACATGGTTTGCAACCTCTAACTTTGAATATCCAGCTATCTAATTCAGCCCAGACACATAGTGAAGATATGGCTATGAGTGACTTCTTCAGTCATACAGGTTCTAACGGAAGTAAAGTTGGCGATCGCACTAGTTTAGCAGGTTATCAATCGCCTTATGTAGGTGAAAACATCGCCGCAGGCTACGTTACAGCCGAAGAAGTTGTCAGAGGATGGATGAATAGTCCCGGACATCGCGAAAATATTCTTAATTCCAGCTATCGAGAAATGGGGATTGGATATCACTATCTAGCCAATGACACGGGAGAGGTAAACTACAGCACGTATTGGACTCAGGACTTTGGGACTGGGGCTTCTACCTGATATTAGTAAGTTTTCTAACAAAATGATTTAAAGATGTTGCAGTACAGCGTCTTTTATGATTCAGTACTACAACAACCTCAAGGAAAAACTTCTGCCATTTTAAAAGGTTTTCCTGCCTCATCCTTTGCCGAAATAATTGGTAAAGTATTTATGTGCCAATTAATATTCAAATCGTTATCGTTCCAAAGGATAGTACATTCTCCTTGAGGTGCGTAATAATCTGTGGTTTTATAAATAACTTCCGCAACTTCGGACATTACTATAAAACCATGAGCAAAACCTGGTGGTATCCATATTTGACGCTTATCTTCAGCGCTAATTTCATAACCTATCCATTGACCAAAAGTGGGAGAACTTTTTCTAATATCTACTGCTACGTCAAATATATTACCAACAACTGCCCGGACTAATTTTCCCTGGGGCTGTACTATTTGGTAATGCAAACCCCGCAGCACATTGTGTTTTGAATAAGAATGGTTATCTTGAACGAAGTTAACATTAATACCCGTTTCTTGGGTAAATTTCTTTAAATTAAAGGCTTCAAAGAAAAAACCGCGATCGTCGTGAAAAACTTGTGGTTCAATTATGAGAATATCAGGAATTTCAGCAGAAATGATTTTCATTTATTTATCATTAAGGATTCCTGAAGTTTTATTTTACTACTGTTTGGAAACAAAATTTGTAACTAATAATTTAAAGTTAATACAAGATATGAGTTTACCAAACTTTACCAAGTCTACCCCTAAAACCATCAAAGGTTCCGAAGGTACAAGCCCATATTTTGAGTAAAACTAAATCTGGTTCATAGCGGATAATTCTAATTATCATATTCATCAGAAATTTGCATCTATGGATAAGACAAAAATGTAACATCCGCTTATTTGATTGACGAGTTTCAAAATAAGTATGATTTCGACAAGCATAGTAGTAACGAGATGGTAAACAAGTAAAAGTTGTAATTTCGCTATTTATTTTAGACAGTCTATCTTTGACTTGGGAGTAATTACCAAGACGATGGGACATAATTGTGTTTTTCACTACAATCACCTCGTAACCTTGATGTCTAAAATTCATGCAGTAAGCGTAATCAACCGCATCAAGAAATAAATTTCCTTGAGGAAGTTCGACGCATTTAGCTGCACTTAAATTAACAAGAGAACCCGATGTAATTACACCATCACAAGTATAGTAATCGTAGATTTGTGAGTATTGAGGTTTGGGTACAAATTTATAATCCTGAAAAACATATCCTGGAAACTCTTGTAAGGTATTAATATCGAGTATTTGAGGTGCAATAATGCCGATATGATGATTTTTGGCAGATAATTCTTGATATTTAGCTAATAGAATTTCTAAGCTATCAGGTGCTGGTTCACTATCTTGGTCAAAAAGCCAGAGAAAATCATATTGTTTTTCTATAGCCCATTTTATTGCTATATTCAATCCTCCATCAACTCCAATATTTTCGGGGTGAAATTCAGTTGTAATATTTGAATAATTTGTTTCTAAGATAGTTTGATGTTGTGAATTATCTACAATAAATATTTCTGATATTTTGTATGACTGTTTTTGGATTGCAGCAATTGTTTTATTCAAGGCTTTTTCATCTTGGTAAGCAGTAATATAGGCTGCAATTTTGTAGTTAATATTTTCAAGCATCAGATTAGTTTTAGATAAATATAAAAGTTAGCCGATAAAATAATTAAAAAAAACCGCAGAGACGCAGAGTACGCAGAGAATGAAGAGAGGAAGGTAATAAGAAATCTTGTTTTGGAAAGGGAGTAGTTTTAACAATGTTTTTAGTTTCCACAGTTTACTTGATTTCATTGCTGCAATTTGACTATGAGCAAACTGTAATTCTTGTAATAGTATTTGTGGATTATCTTCTGGAATATGCGATTGATATAGTTCGCTTTGAGGAAAACCAAATATCAGATCTGATGTTTGATGCTTACTAGCAATATCAGCAAATTTGTGACAAAAATGTTTAGCAAGATTAAGTGCATATTTATTGGTAGTATTTATCATTGAAGTTGAATGAACTCTATATGCACTGAGAACTTTAGGAATGAACTTACACGAATAGTTAGATTGAGCTAACTTTAACCAAACATCATAATCATCCCATCCGAACCAACCATACTCAATTAAATCGGTAGAATATCCCCCAACTTTAAGTAAAATATCTTTATCAAACAGAGCCATTGCATCAATATATGGCTGTTTGACCAACTTATTTACATCCCATTCATGACAAGAAATTCGATTCAATTCTGTTCTAGTATCATTATCAAATCTACTAATTTCTCCATATACCGCAGCATATTTAGAATATTTAATTTTATTGTAAAGAATAGATAAACAATGGGGATAAATCCAATTATCAGCGTCTAAAATGAAGACGTAAGGAGAACGAGCTAGTTCTAAACCAACATTTCTCGCATCGGCTAAACCAGTATTGAACCACTTTTTTATTAAACAGATTGGTAAATTGGATTTATCAGCTTTTTCTAAATATTCTTCAACAAGAATTGCAGAATTATCGCTAGAACAATCATCAATTACTAATACTTCTATATTCCCTGGTAAATCGGAAATATCGGACTGAGATACGCTATCTAAACACTCGTAAATATATTTTGAGTAATTATAAAGTGTAATTACAACAGTTATACAAGGATTTTTACAGTTATCATATGACCGATTTGAGATTAATTGCCAAGGATTATACCCTTTAGCTTTACAAAGATTAGCAGATTGTAAACGTGAAATAACTAATAATCTTTTTTCTTCTAAGTTATAATCCGATTGTTTGATTTGCAAAGGTTGAGAAAATGTATGTTGTTGATTTATTTCTTGCTGAAAATACTTTGTTTCTAATTCTTTATGATTAGCTAATATTTGAGAGTGACGATAATTTAGTTGCTCTTGATTTAATACTAATTGGGATTGTTTGAGGTGATTAATCATTCTTGAACATCCTTAACTAAAGTCTTGATTATTTCTCCAGCGAGCAAAATTCTTGATTTGAAACCAAGTCTGACGTATTTTCCAAAATTTGCTGGTTTCCATTGCTTTGATAATTTGCTGACAATGTTCCCATGCTGAGTGCGCTTGTTGTAGTTTAATTTGACTGTCTTCCCATTGTTGCTGTATCTGTTGTAATTGCGTTTGTTCTTGTTTTAATTGATTTTGGGTTTCTTCAAGTTGTATTTGATTTTTCTGAAGTTGATTTTGTGCTTCTTTAAACTCAACTTCAGTTTGTTCTAACTGAGTGTGTACTTCTTGGAGTTGCGCTTGTGTTTGCTCTAATTGAGTTTGCGATCGCGAAATTTCAGTATGTTCAATTTGAAGCTGATTTTTTGATTCTTGTAATTCTATCTGTAGATTATCTAACTGACTTTCGGATTGATGCAATTGTTCAGCAACTTGTAAATACTGTTTATGTAAAGCTGCATATTTACTTTCTAATGAAATCGGATAAGCTCGGACAACGAATTGTAATGTATCTGCATCTCGATCTTGTTCGATTTCATGAGTAATATTTCGGTCAAATTGTTTTTTTTCAATATCAGGAATTAAATTTGAATGAGAATATATAGGTAATTTAGTTCGCTCTATTACATCTATTTGATATCCCGAATCTTCAAATAATTGTTCAACCGTTTTATTCGTAAAAAATCGCAGATGAGTATTATCTAAAATACCTAATGTCTGATATTCAAACTTTCCTTGTAATAAAGCAAGTCGAATTGCTCCATGAGCAATGTTGGGAATAGAAGCAATGACATATCCTTGAGGTTTTAATAATTTGCGAGTTTCTTTTAATACCTGCCAAGGATTGCGGAGATGTTCTAAAACATCACCAAATACAGCTACATCAAATTTCTTTTTCAATAGTTTTTCGGAGAAAATATCATTTAAGGATACAAAATCCAAATCCGCAACAATAACCTGCTCGCAATACCTTTGAGCAACTTTTGCAGCTTTAGAGTTTATTTCCACTCCAATAACTTCACAACCTCTATCGCTAAGTAAACGAGCAAAATAACCTGTAGCACAGCCAAAATCGATTACCCGCTTGTTTTCTCCGATCAAGGACAACATTTTTTTTAAGCTGCTATTATCATCTAAATCTGCTTCTGACAGGTTTGCTAATAGAGGATAATCTTTTTCGCGATCGCTATTCATACCCCACCTGCTTTTGTTGGTTTTTGCTGTAATACACTTACACCGATCGGTGTATCGACTAAAGCGTGAATTCGCTTCCCCGTATCTGGTGGTAATACCTGAAAAACTATCGCGTTATCAATCCAATCAAAGGTCATTGCTGTATAGTTTTCGGCACCAGCTATTGTCAAACTATAGGAACTAGGACGCAACGGCAATTTAAATGTGAATTCAACTTGCAATTTAGTTCCTGATGATAATTTATTAATTGGTTGATTCTCTTCAATCGTATTACTCCCAATCAGTTCATTACCGTTTTTATCACATACGAAAAAGCCAATTATACAACCCTGTAACTGTTGATAAACTTGTACTTCTATAAGTAACTTAACTTGTTCGTTGAATCCAAAAATCGGACTTTTCTCTGCTTCCTCCCCGCAATTATTAAATAACATTACATTTTCAATTAATGCTTTTCGACTTCCTCGACGAGTTGACTGAATTGCGATCGTAGAAGGTTCGCTTGAAGTTTGACATACATTATCATCAACTTTATCCGGAGTAACCAATCCCAATTCAGTTTCTGTCACCAACTTCATGTATTTGATAATGACATCATTGGGAGTACCTTTCTCGTAAATTTTCCCAGCATCAATCATTACTGCTGAATTGCATAACGTTTTAATTGCACCGGAATCATGGGAAACAAATAAGGTAGTTACACCACTATCCATCATGCTTCGCATTCGACGCATACAGCGATGTTGAAATACAATATCTCCCACAGCTAATGCTTCATCTACAATCAAAATTTCCGGTTCAACATTCACCGCTACTGCAAAAGCCAAGCGAACAAACATTCCACTAGAATAAGTTTTTACGGGCTGTTTGATAAAATCTCCGATATCCGCAAAAGCGGCAATTTCATCAAATTTGTCTTCTATTTCCTGTTGAGTTAACCCCAACAATCTGGCGTTGAAAAATACATTTTGCCTACCCGTAAACTCTGGATTAAAACCACTCCCAAGTTCTAAAAGTGCCGATACCCTACCCCTGACAACTACCTCTCCCGTGGTTGGTGTTAAAGTACCTGCAATAATCTGTAATAGCGTACTTTTACCGGAACCATTACGTCCAACAATCCCTACTGTTTGTCCTTTTTCTATCTCTAAATTAACATCTTGGAGCGCCCAAAATTGCGAGGTTCTACTCTTACCAGGTAATAAAATTTCCTTTAATTTATCTACTGGATGAGCATACCTTTGGAAGCACTTTGAGACATTTTTTAAAGAGATTGCGATGTCTTCATTCATACATAATGAAGGCTGTTAATTATAAAAACCGGCACGTTATTGAAGCTTATTAAATGCTACTGTAATGCCACTTTTCTATTGATTCCAGTTGATTGTAGATAGTTTTATTTTGTTTGAGTTGCCAATTTGCCGAATTGTTTAGGCTGCTTTTCAGCTTAAATAACTTATAACTGAATATTTATCCAAATATTAGCTTCGCTAAAGCGGCTTAAATGCTTGACGTTTGTAGTTGCTATTACAATATAACGACCTGGAAATTCTTTTTGCAGTTCTTGCCAATGACTACAGATGATTATATCAATATCAAGGCTTTTATTATCTGCTGTTGGTATACCTTGACTGCGAGCCGATGCCCAAAGTACAGATGCTTTTCTCAATAGTTTTGATGTGATTGGCAAAAAAGAAATAATTTCTTGAAGCCGATCTAAATTTGGAATGCTATTTAAATTGGGTTTTTTATGAGATTCTAATATCAAACTTCTTCTAACTTCAAAATCACAGATTTCAGAAGAACAAACATACACACCTTGGGAAAGTAACCTGTAAAGCCATTCTTGACAACCAATAACTTCATCATTTTTATTTGGATTAGCAAGAATTCCTAATACTCCTGAATCAATAAAAACTATCATGATTCTGAATATAATTTTTGTCCATCTGGACGTTGAGAATCTATTGTTTGTTTAAAACTTTCAAATAGTTCTTGTCTTGCTACAGATTCGGATTCAGGAATATTTTGATAATGTTCTATTTGCTCTCTTAAAATTTCTATGGCTCTTTGATTTTTCTGTAGTTGCTTATCTTTATCCCATGCTGATACATTTTTATCTAGTTCTAAAATTTTTTTCAGAGTCTCAGCATCCGATGATTCAAGATTAATCGGGTTAGGGTATCCTTCTAAAATTAACTGGTAATTGCTATCAGTAATATTACTAACTGGTAGCAGAGCAATAAACCTAGCTATATTTAATATTTTTCCGCTAGGCAATTCTATTGATGTGTTCATTTACAATATTTATATAGCAGTTATATATTAATTTTACCATTTTCAATACCAAGTGTTTGCAGTCAGAACCGAAGCGTAGTTTTTTATAGTGAAAATATTAATTTTTAGTATTATGCAATATATAAATTTTTCATCCATCTTGTCTAGTAAGCCCCATAATTTCTTCTGTTGTCATTTTTACAGTTGCTTTACCTTGCATCACAGTAATTAAGTTTTTCCCAGGATTAGTTTCAATCGTTACTTTTTTCAGATACAAAGCGTCTCCGACAACCTCAAATACCACATCTGTATTTGGTACAAAGCCTAATTTTTCTCGGATGTGTACGGGAATAGTAACCTGTCCTTTGGATGTAATCTTCATTTTTAGGGATGTAAGTAAGAATATTCTTAATTTTATTCTTACATAAACCGCGATAAAACTTCTACTGTTGCGTTCCCCGTTTTTTCCCAACTAAATTTTTTAGCTCTTTCTATTCCTAATTGAGATAAACTATTTCGCAATTTCTCATCAGTAGCTATTAACCGCATTGCTTCAGTAATTTCTTTAATTTCATAAGGATTAACTAAAATTGCTGCATCTCCAGCAACTTCCGGTAAAGAGGAAATATTAGAAGTAATAACAGGAGTTCCGCAAGCCATTGCTTCTAACACCGGGAATCCAAAACCTTCCCATAAACTAGGAAATACTAATGCTATTGCTTGAAAAATAATTTTAGGTAGTTCGCTGTAAGGAACGTAATTAATAAATTTGACTTGCTCATCAATACCTAACTCTTTTATTTGTGCTTTTAATAAAGGTGTATATCGCTTATCATTAGGTCCTGCTAACCATAATTCATAGTCAAAATTGCTTGGTAATTCAGCAAATGCCGAAATTATTCTATGTAAGTTTTTGTAAGGATCTTGTCTTCCTAAATAAATAAAATAAGGCTTTTTCCCTTCTTTTTTACTGTTAGCTAAAGGTCGAAAATGACGAGCATCATGAGCTAAGAGAATAGGAGTAATCTTACTGTAGGGAATATTATAAAAATTATGAATATCTTTCGCTGTAGCTTCAGAATTACAAATAATATGTTCTGCTTTGTAGAGTATTTGAGGAACGTAGTAACGGTGATAGTATGTTAGCGGTGAGAGTTTGGGGAAACGTAGAGGAATTGCATCGTGAAAAGTGACGATGTAGCGACAGTTAGTATTAAGCGGTGCTTCAGGAATTGGGGAAAACAGCAGTTTTGATTCGAGTTGTTTATATATTTTTGGTAGTTGAAATTGCGTCCAAATTAAACGATTAAAATGCCCTTTTGTACCTTGTGCAGGAGTTAGATTATTTGGTACTGGGTAACAGTCAAATTCGGGATATATTTGAGAAGTGAGGAGGGTTGGTTGAAGAGATTTTAAATAGGGAAAAAGATTTAAAGCATAGTTGCTTATCCCTGTAGGTTGAGAAAAAAGGATAGATAAATTAATTATTAGGTTACTAGATTGTGAAGTATTTACATTCATTAAACAATACTTCTATAAGCTTTTAAAGTTTCTATTGCCGTTCTTTCCCAAGAAAATATTTTAGCTCTTTCCTTACCTTTATTAATAAATTCTTGACGTAATTGGGAATCACTAATAAATTTTAAAATAGCTTCTGCAAGCTGCATCGGCTCATCGGGGTTAATTAACAAAGCTGCATCTCCTGCAACTTCTGGTAAAGAGGAAGTATTAGAAGTCACCACTGGAGTACCCAAAGTCATTGCTTCTAGTACCGGAAGACCGAATCCTTCGTAATGTGAAGGGTAAACAAATACATCTGCTTTTGCGTAAAATAACGCTACTAACTCATCTGATAAATAATCAAGGTGATAAATTTGTTTTTTATAAGCAGAGTTTTCAATAGCTGTAAATATTGATTCATAATGCCATCCTTTTTGACCAATTAATACTAAATTATGGGGAATTTTATATTTTTGTTTTAAATAATTAAAAGCCGAAATTATTGCTGCAATATTTTTACGAGGTTCAATTGTACTGACAAATAATAAATAAGGTTGAGAGAAATCATATTTAACTTTATTAGTTAATTCCTCACTTCCAGACAATAAAAAATTATCATGATAGCGACTAGCTAAAGGTGTCACAAAAATTTTATTGGAATCTACTTGCAAATATTCAATAATATCTTGCTTACTACTTTCAGAAATTGTTAAAACTATATCAGTCCACTGTAAACACCGCTTCACCTTTTCAGTATATGTTTCAACAACTGAGTTGGTATACTGAGGATACTTAATAAAAGTTAAGTCATATAAATTGATAGCTTTATAACTTTTGTTGCAGGGATAAACCGAGTAATTAGTACCGTGAATTAAATTAGGATAGCCAAAATATTTTTCAAAATAGGATGTAACTGGATTAACATTACTAGATAATAAAAAATTAGAAATTCTCACAGGTAAAGGAAAAAAATGTAAGTCAGAATATCTCTGCAAACAATCGGGAAAACTCCAATCTCCACGCAACCATTTTTTTAATCCAGGTTGAAAAGCTATCCCCAATTGAAAATTTTCCCGTGCTTGTAAACTATCTAAAGCACGGATTAAATTAGCAACATAAAAGCCAACTCCACTCGGTTTGGGAGCAATAGGAGTAGCGTCAATGACAACTTTAAACATATAAACTGTAACCTCACATGGAGCTGTCAGTTAATTTCTTCAAATCGTAATCAACCATTGACTCAACCAATTGTGCAAACGAGTATTCCGGTTCCCAACCCAATTGAGTTTTCATTTTATCAATAGAACCAACTAACTGCACGGGTTCATCTGGTCGGTAAAATTCCGGATCTACAGAAACATAATCTTGCCAATTTAAACCTATAGAACTAAAAGCACATTCTACAAGTTCCTTAACAGAATGAGTTTCACCACTAGCGATAATGTAATCATCCGGAGTATCTTGCTGTAACATTAACCACATAGCAGTCACCGCGTCTTTAGCAAAACACCAGTCTCTACGGGCTTCGAGATTACCTAACTTTAACTCCTTTGCAAGTCCGAGTTTAATCTTAGCAGCAGTGTTTGTAATTTTACGAAATACAAATTCCGTACCTCTACGGGGAGATTCGTGAGTATAAGTGATACCGCAACAAGTGTAAAGATTGTAATGTTGGCGATAATTAACACTCATCCAGTGTGCGTATGCTTTGGCGACACCGTAGGGATTGCGCGGACGGAAAGCAGTACGTTCCGTTTGTGGAGACTCATCTGGTTGTCCAAACACTTCACTACTCGAAGCTTGGTAAAACCTCGCATCCGGTTGACAGCGACGGATAGACTCTAGCAAACGCGATACACCAAGGGCAGTATATTCCGCAGTTAATGCAGGTTGCGTCCAAGATAAAGGGACATAACTTTGAGAAGCAAGGTTGTAAATTTCATCCGGTTGAGTGTCGCTAATCACATCCATCAGCGAGGACTGGTCTAATAAGTCACCGGAGACAATTTCCACATTTCCAGCGAGATGGCTGATACGTTCTAGATTACTGGTACTAGTACGACGGACTAAACCGTATACTTGGTAGCCTTTTGCTACTAATAGTTCCGCTAGGTAGGAACCGTCTTGTCCGGTGAGTCCGGTGATTAGGGCTTTTTTCATTGCGGACATTTAACTATTTACATCAACTAAACGTTTTATCATATATCTGTTTTGATGATTTTGAAAACCACGGTGTTGCTTTTGAAGCGTCTGAAAAATGAAATAATAATATATTGTAATTAATACGTATTGTCTACTTAACTTTTTAAGTTAGACGTGAATATGAATAAATAAAATATGTTTGCTTTTATAAAAACGATATAAAAGACTAT